>JBDHXA010000071.1:0-14598 GCA_039810485.1 Chlorobiota bacterium
AATTAAAAAAATAATTTGTACAATTGCTTGCTTTTTCAGAACAGATTTTAAAAAGGTTCTGACTTGTCTTTGAAAAAATAAAAAAACTAATTTTTAGAACCCTCCTTTACTGATAATTACAAAAGTGTTGCACTTCAGTGTTGAATCCGCCAATTAAAATGCCGTAGATATTCCTCATATTTATTATCGTCGAACTATGCGCTTTGGATTTTTTTCGATAAACTGCTTCCATGAGCGCGCCGCGCCCTGCGGTGAATCGCGTTTCAAGCAATGGCATACGGCAACTGCCAAAGCATCAGTTGCGTCAAAAAAATCTGGTGTTTCATCTATCTTCAACATAGATCTCACCATAAATTGAACCTGCTCTTTGCTAGCATTGCCATTTCCAGTTACCGACCGCTTGATTTCTTTTGCAGAATATTCGATTATTGGGATTTGCTTGATTGTTGCCGAAAGCATGGCAACGCCTCGAGCATGAGACAATTTGGCAAGAGATTGCGCGTTTTTTGCAAAAAACACCGATTCAATAGCCGCCTCATCAGGCAAAGCGCGCTCAATCACGCTTCCAAGACGTGAATATATCAGCTCTAACCGCTGCGGAAGAGAAGCAAATTTTTTTTTTGCCTCAACAACGCCATATTCTACCAACGACAGCGACTGACCGTTTTTATCTATAACTCCGTAGCCGCAAACAATGCTGCCCGGATCAATGCCAAGTATGCGCATAATACTGTAGAAGTCATTTAGAATAATTTTCAAGCAAAAATATCTGAAAAATAGAAGCAAAACGAATTATTCGACTTGCAGCTGGCAATTTTAATCCTATGTAAATAAAATGCAATTGCCATAAACCATGGTAAAATAACAACAGATTTATGCATTTCTTCGAGACGCTTAATTATAGGCAGATTAAGCGCAGTTTTTATATTAATAGTGATTGCAACGATAAAAACGGCATGGCAAACGCCGATATAACGTATTAGGTCATTACAAACATATTGCCGAAAAAATTGTATTTTTGCCTTTTCAAAGAATTAGTCAAGTTATTAAACAAACTGAATTTATGCGAGCAGTTATTCCTGTTGCAGGCGTTGGCACTCGGCTTCGACCGCATACATATACATTACCAAAAGTACTTCTGAATGTAGCAGGCAAGCCGATACTTGGGCATATCCTTGACGCTCTCGCCCGCCAAGAAATAACCGAAGCCACCATTATTGTTGGCTACAAAGCAGATTTAGTGGAAGAATATGTACGCTCTCATTACGATCTTGACGTTTCATTTGTTTATCAAGACGATCCGATGGGATTGGGACATTCGGTGTGGATAGCAAAGCACACAATAGGCGACAGCGAGCCGTTGCTCATCATTCTTGGCGACACTATTTTTGACGTTGATCTTTCGCTTGCTTCACATTCCGGATATAGCTCTCTTGGCGTTAAAACGGTGTCCGATCCTCGCCGATTCGGAGTTGTGGAAACTGACGGCACATTTATAACGCGATTAGTAGAAAAGCCCGATGTGCCGCCGTCAAATTCAGCCATTGTCGGCTTATATTATATCACCGCTCCGGCTTTGTTAAAGTCATGCCTCGATGATCTTATCAATCACAATAAGCTGACTCGCGGCGAATATCAATTAACAGACGCTTTGCAGATGATGATTGACCGCGGCGAACGCTTTACAACATTTCCTGTAGAAGGATGGTATGACTGCGGCAAACCAGAAACTTTGCTTGCCACAAACCGTCATTTGCTCAACGAAGCGCCTGCATATGCCGAACGAGAAAATACGGTGGTTATTCCTCCGGTTTTTATTGCCGACTCTGCTAAAATTGTTCATTCGGTCATTGGTCCGTATGCAACAGTTGCCGAGCATGCAACCGTTGTTGACAGCGTGGTGCGCAATTCAATAGTGAGCGATAATGCAGTGGTTACTTCGTCTTTGCTCGAAGAATCAATCATAGGCAATCATTCAACTGTACGAGGCAAGTTCTTGCGCTTAAATGTGGGCGATTCAAGCGAAATTGACCGTTGTTAATTCGTTGTGTTATTTTAAGGCACTTATCAAGTTTTGACTTCATTATTATCATTGTAAATTATGAGCAAATATCTTTTTACTTCCGAATCTGTATCCGAAGGGCATCCCGATAAAATATGCGATCAAGTGTCCGATGCTGTTTTGGATGCAGTATTAGCAGCCGATCCTACTGGGCGTGTTGCCTGCGAATGTTATGCCACCACCGGACTTATTGTCGTTGGGGGAGAAATAACAACCACAACATATATTGATTTGCCTTCGCTTGTGCGCGGCGTAATACGCGATATTGGCTATACAAAAGCTGAATATCGTTTCGACTGCGATTCATGTGCTGTTGTCAACGTAATAAATCGTCAATCGCCCGATATTGCCATGGGTGTCGATACAGGCGGCGCCGGTGATCAAGGAATGATGTTTGGATATGCTTGCGACGAAACGCCCGAATATATGCCGGCAGCGCTTGCTTATTCGCATCACCTTGTAAAGCGCCTCGCTGATATTCGTCGGCATCACTCGTCGCTTATGCCATATCTGCGGCCTGACGCCAAAGCGCAAGTAACTGTAGAGTATGGAGATGACAATGTCATTGCTCGAATTGATGCTATTGTGGTCTCTACGCAGCACGATGGCGATATTGCGCAAGAGCAAATACGGCGAGATGTTATTGAGCATGTAATTCATCGCGTTGTTCCGGCTGAATATCTCGATGCCGACACAAAATACTACATCAATCCTACCGGAAAATTTGAAATAGGTGGTCCGCATGGCGACACAGGTTTAACCGGCCGAAAAATTATAGTTGACACCTATGGTGGCAAAGCACCGCATGGCGGCGGAGCTTTTTCCGGCAAAGATCCGACGAAAGTCGACCGTTCAGCCGCGTATGCCGCCCGCCATTTAGCAAAAAATATTGTTGCTGCCGGGCTTGCCCGCGAATGCACTATTCAAGTGTCGTATGCAATTGGCGTTGTGCAGCCGGTTTCTCTGAATGTCAACACTCACGGAACCGGTAAAGCCGACGGCGCAGCTCTCTCTGCATTTATTATGCACAATATTGACATGACGCCAAAAGGAATTATTGAGCGCCTGAACTTGCGCAGACCAATATATAGGGCTACAGCAGCTTACGGGCATTTTGGACGCAATGAATTTCCTTGGGAAAACTTAGATCTTGTGTCTGTATTCAAAGAAAATTTTGACAATTAATTTCACAAATACTTATTTATTTCACTAAAAAATATGATTGCACTTGCTGAAACGCCAATGCGTGTTGCTTCGGGCGAACTTGCCTATAAATCTGGACATTATTGCGTAAAAGACCTTTCGCTTGCCGCGTGGGGGCGCAAAGAAATTCGACTTGCCGAAGCAGAAATGCCAGGACTGATGTCGCTGCGCGAGCGGTATGGCGCAGCTAAGCCGCTGAAAGGTGCGCGCATAGCAGGATGCCTGCACATGACCATACAAACCGCCGTGCTAATCGAGACCTTAGTCGAGCTTGGAGCAGAGGTTACGTGGTCGTCATGTAATATCTTTTCCACTCAGGATCATGCAGCCGCAGCCATTGCTTCTGCCGGCATTCCGGTATATGCTTGGAAAGGCATGAATAACGAGGAATTTGATTGGTGCATCGAACAAACGCTGACGTTTGCCAAGGGAGAAAAATTAAATATGATATTAGATGACGGCGGCGATTTAACCAATATGGCTCTTGATCGTTTCCCGGAATTAGTGAGCGCAATTCGCGGAATTAGCGAGGAAACCACCACTGGAGTTCATCGCTTGTATGATCGCGTAAGAAATGGCTCGCTGCCTCTTCCTGCAATAAATGTGAACGACTCTGTTACCAAATCAAAGTTTGATAATAAGTATGGCTGCAAAGAATCGTTGGTTGATGCGATACGCCGCGCCACCGATATAATGCTTGCCGGAAAAGTGGCAGTTGTGGCCGGCTATGGCGATGTGGGAAAAGGGTCGGCTGCTTCGCTGCGCGGCGCTGGAGCGCGTGTAATTGTTACGGAAATTGACCCAATATGTGCGCTTCAAGCGGCAATGGACGGATTTCAGGTAATGCCGTTATTCAAAGCCGCTCCACTTGTTGATATTATCGTTACTGCCACCGGCAATTGCGACATAGTAACTGAGGATATATTTAGATCAGTGAAAGATAAAGCAATAATCTGCAATATCGGACACTTCGACAATGAAATAGACATGGCTTGGCTGAATGAGCATTATGGGCAAACAAAAATTGAGGTAAAGCCTCAAGTTGATATTTACAATATCAACGGAAATGAAATTATTATTTTGGCGGAAGGGCGCTTGGTCAATCTTGGCTGCGCGATGGGGCATCCATCATTTGTTATGAGCAATTCCTTTACAAATCAAGTTCTGGCGCAGTTGGAACTTTGGAATAATCATGAGCAATATGAGAACAAAGTTTATATGCTTCCCAAGCATCTTGACGAAGAAGTGGCTCGGCTGCATCTATCAAAAATTGGCGTCGAGCTCGATGTGCTGTCCGAAAAACAAGCCGCTTATATCGGAGTGAACCCACAAGGCCCGTACAAGCCGGAATATTACAGATATTAAGCGTATTCAATACAACAATATACAACGAGCCGATTGCTTTGCTGCATCGGCTCGTTCCGTTTTGGGAAATGCAAGTAATAATCAATAATTTAATCTCTGTTTTCAATTAAAAACTAAAGTTATCGCTCAATGATAAATCATAGTTAAGAATGAACTCAAATTTAGTTTGTACAAACTTGGCCAATTCAAAAAAAAATAGTAAATAGCATTGCTGTTTCCCTTAAATTTTTGCTTGCTGCG
This sequence comes from Chlorobiota bacterium, assembly GCA_039810485.1. Lineage (GTDB taxonomy): Bacteria > Bacteroidota > Ignavibacteria > Kapaibacteriales > UBA961 > JADZAA01. The sequence goes on from JBDHXA010000071.1 coordinate 4,871, forward strand.
ATTTTATCGAATATGCGTCATACAATATTTGCTGCCTTGGTAATATTAGCGCTGTCTATTTTTTCCAATTATGCTTTTGCGCAGCGTTGGGAGCAGGCAGCACTGCCGGCTGGTTATGCCAATAATTATTGGCTTGATGTATATTTTATGCCTTCAAATCCTCAACTTGGCTGGATTAGCGGCCGTCAAGGAAAGGTTCTGCGTACATATGATGGCGGCAACTCATGGATAGGCACCGCTATTGTCGGCATAGATACTCTTGAAAGCGTAGATTTCCCTACTCCTCTTGTCGGTTATGTTTCCGGACCGGGCGGCATTTTTCGTTCGACTGACGGCGGTGTTTCATGGCGAAGCATCAAACCGGATTCGGCTCGCGAATTATGGGGCTGTTATTTTATCAGCGCTGATACGGGCGTTGTTATTGGCGGCGGCTGCGCCGACAAGCAACAATTCTTTCGCACAACTGATGGCGGGTCCTCATGGACAATGACTACAGCAAATCTTCGCAGCAGCGGACTAACCGACGCCATTTTACTATCGTCAAATGGACGCGGATATGCAGTCAGCAGCGGTTATTTATGGGTAACCAATAATGGAGGGGCCACTTGGGATGTATTATGTTCTACCGGTGAAAAATATTGGCAGGAAGAGCTTTGCTTATACGGCAATTCGTTTTTACTGCCCTTTGCCGGAGTAACATGCAGCGGCAGCGGCGGAGGAGGAGGCATGAGATTTAGTCGCAACAGCGGCAATACATGGACGGAATTTCAAACCGGCGCACTTATGTTTGGCGCGTTCCTATTAAACGATTCTACCGGCTGGGCTGTAGGTGTAAAACAAAACATTTGGTACACAAGCAACTACGGTGCTACTTGGGAGCTTCGGAATTGCGGGCTTGGCGCTGTAGATTTCGACGATATTTGGATGATTAATGAAAACAGCGGCTGGGCTGTCGGAAGTGCTGTGTATAAACTTGCTCCGCCTTTTCGCTCTATCACACGCACATCGCTCGATTTTGGCGAAACATGCTATCCCGGGAGCCGGTTTGATACGCTGTATATCAAAGTTACGTCATTTTCCTCGACCATTGGCTCGCTGCTTATAAGCGGCAAGGATTCATCCGATTTTTCAATTTTAGAGCCGTCGTCATCCAATTTTACGGTTCGCTCATGCGACTCGGTGCGTGTGGTTGTCAAATTCACTCCGTCTGCAACGGCGGATGCCGCAGCTGACTTGTCAATCTCGATGTTGGCCCCTTTTTCTACGCAATTTGTTGTTCCGCTTGCTGGCAAAGGTCAGCGTGTAGTGTCACGAATTTCAGATTCAGTGTTGAATATGGGAAATCGCCCTTGCGGGCGTTTTTCCTATGACTCGATTATATTTGTCAATCCATCGGCCGACCCTGAGACAATTACATGGATAGACCATCTTAATGTGCGTGATGAAATACGTCCAATCGGCAATATTCCGGCTGCAATACCTCCGGGCGGACGAGAAAAAGCGGTTGTATTCCGAAGCTATTTTACCGATACTGGAACTGTGGTGAATACTTACAGATTTTGGATAGGAGCATGCCCGCAGTTTTTTACCGTGAAAGCAACCGGCTATTCGCCGATAATTACCATGCCTTTTGCTCGATCTGTAGGGCTTGCCTGCAAACCCGAGCAATTTGATACATTGATGATATCCAATACTGGGAATGCGCCTTTAAGAATTGAAGATATTAGAATTGCAGGGCAAGATGCAAAAGAGTTTAGCTTGGTTGGATGGGCGGACGGAGCAAGTTTATTGCGAACGATAATGCCGAAAAAATCAGCCGGGCTTGTGGTTAAATTCGCACCAAGCTCATCTGGTCAGAAGAAAATGCAATTGCTTGTAAAAAACAATGATTCGACAACTATTCGCGGTGATCGCACAACTGCCCTCACACTTTATCAAGGGGGCGTGGCCGGCTCGTCTGTCAAATTAGTTTCAGCAGATTCTGTTAGCGGCGGCTTGCTTTGTCCTGGCAGTCAAAGTACGCAGCGAGTTATTGTGCGCAATATCGGCGGTTCTTCAGCTTTCCTATCTCAAATATCTTCGCTAAAACCCGGAATACGCACTTCTATTGTCTCGGGGCAGCTTCCTCGAGAAATAAAAAATGGCGATTCACTAGCATTAACAGTTTTTTTTGATCCACTCACAGTTGGAGAAGTGACCGATACGTTGACCATGAAATTTGAACCATGCGGTGAGATTATCCGCGTTGTTTTGTCGTGCGAAAGAATTACAACTCAGCTGACTGTCGCGCCGGATACAATTTCTGGCATAATACAAGCCGGAGCTATGACGCAGCGCAAAGTAACTTTACGTTCAATAGGAACTGACGCTGCTATAATTTCATCTATTACGCTTAAGCCGGCGCGAACTGACTGGCGGCTGTCATCAATGCTAAAACTGCCATTCACATTAGCCGCGGGCAGCGACACAACCGTTACGATAGAGTTCATGCCGACTCGCGACACCATGTACAGCGGAAGTGTTTGCTTTGCTGCCAATGAATTGTGCTATGCTGTTGCATGTGCGCCTATTGCAGTTACAGCGACTGATATTAAGCTCGATATTTCTGTTGCAAAAATTGATTTTCCAGATAATATTTGCAACAATCCCACAAGAGCTCAGCAGTTTACAATAACAAATCGCGGATCGCTGCCAGATACAATAACCGAACTTTCAATTACATCTGGCGCCGCGGATTTTGTTGTTGTGTCGCCCAAACCGCCGATAGCTCTTAAAAGCGGCGAGCTAACGCATATTACAATAGAGTGCAGACAGCAAAATGAGGGAGTTGCAATAGGCGAGCTTGCCATTCGCTCGGCAAAGGGCAAAAATACTCTATTCACCATGCCTTTGCAGGCAAAATACGCTAATTCAAAAATTATAGCCGACCAAACCGGCGTTTTCTTTGGGGAAGTGGACCAGTGCGACACTACTCGAAGCATTCGCGTAAGGGTTTCAAACCAAGGCACTTTGAAGGAAACAGTTTCGGTAACGCGGCTTGGCGCAGTTCCGATTTTCAGCATATCGCCCAGCGACAGCATAGACATACCGCCGGGCGGCGTTATTTATCTCGATATTTTGTGCGATCCGTCCGCCGCTTCTTTGGCAGGATTATATACAGAATATTTTTTAGTAAAAGGCACTATTTGCGAGCAAAAATTTATTATTCCAACCGCTGTCAATATAGTAAAACCTATGCTGACCATTGTGCCAGATTCATTGTCTTACGGTGTGCTGATAAGCGGCGATGATTCAATAAAAAAAATTTATGTATCGAATAAAGGCGAACGGCAGGTTGTTATTAGCAGTATTACTTTGGAAAGCGGAACGCAAGGATTTTCCATTGTCTCGACGCCAAATTTGCCTCGAGTGTTACAACCTGATCAAACAGATTCAATTTTGGTAAATTTTCATGCAAATCAAACTGGTTTGTCGAACGACAAATTATTGATAAACGGTGGCTCGATATGCTCTTCACTAAAAGAAGTGCCGCTTGCTGCCGAAACTAATAACCAAGTGTATGAATCCCACGTTTTTATCAAAAAATACGATGTGCAGCCGGACGATACGCTTGCAATACCAATAGAAATGCAGGGCAGCATTGATGATGCTATAGTGAGATCTATTGCAGTACGCATCGCCTATGATACAAACTTGTTTTTGTTAAACAACATTACTGCCGACAGTTTAGGATACAAAATAAAAATACAGCATACATCTGATACTTCGGGAGTTTCGTTCGTACTCAATAATTCTGGCAATGTAAAATTAGGGAAAAGCGGCGCAGTGGCAACTATGCATGGAATTGCGCTTTACTCAGTTCCCGACACAACGACGTTAAAGATTTCACAGTTTACTCTTCAAGCTAGACGTCGCGTGACGATAACTCACACAGACGGATTTTTACAATCAAGAAGTTCTTGCGGTCTGCTCATTGGCTTTGTTTTGCGCCCAATTGTTAATGCTGTAGTTTTGAATAACGGAAGTGGTTCTGCTCAAACTATAACTGCTGTGCTCCATTCGAATGCGGCGACAAAAGCAGCAATTGTTTTGAGAAATATTTTTGGCGAGCCAATTTTTTCAGATAATAGAATTAGTGTAGATCAGTATGGCTTAGAGTATTCTATTGATGCAAGTCAAATTCCATCTGGCGCATATTTTCTCGAAGTATCATCGTCAGGCATTACAGAGGGTCATCCTATTGTTGTTGTAAAATAATTATTAATATATCTGTAATTTATTTTCTTTTATTATAAGCGCATTTATGAAGATTTTATGTTTGCTTTTAACTAGCTTTTTTATATTTAATTATTTTGCTGTCAAAGCGCAAGACACAGCTAGCGTTTGGAAAAAGGGCGGGAATATTGGATTAAATGTTACTCAGGTGGCGCTCTCAAATTGGGCTGGAGGCGGCCAAAATACAATTGGCATAACAGGGCTTGCCAGTATTTCTGTCGGTTACGCAGAGGGCAAAACCACATGGGATAATTCTGCTGAACTTGGCTATGGAATGACTAAATTAGACAAGCAAAATTTTCGAAAAAGCGACGACAGAATACTGCTTGTTTCAAAATTTGGACATAAGGCAAGCGAGGAGTTCCTCTATAGCGCATTACTCGATTTCCGTTCGCAATTCGACAAAGGATATAAATACACCAAAAATGCTGCAGGTAACGGAGATACTGCTATTTATATTTCCAATTTAATGGCACCAGCATTTTTGAATGTAGGCATTGGTATGACCTATAAGCCGACAGATTATTTAGAGATTCTGGTAGCACCACTTTCAAATCGCGTTATCTTTGTGATGGATAATGAGCTGTCGAAACAAGGAGCATTTGGCATTACGCCGGGTAAAAATATAAAAAGCGAGCTTGGTGCTGTTTTGAATATTTTCTTTAAAAAAGAAATTCTAAAAAACGTAACATTACAATCGCGGCTTAATACTTTTGGCGCTTATGAATATCTGCCATCACTTGTCGTTACGTGGGAATCCTTGTTGAACATGAAAGTAAACGACTATATAACGGCAAGTTTTGCCGCCGATATTTTCTATGACGAGCGAATTGCAGTTAACCGCGATGATGGAACCATCGGACCAGCGACACAATTTCGCAATGTCTTGTCCATCGGCTTTGGATATAAATTCTGACCGAAAACTACTAATCTATGAAAGATGATTTATTTCAGGAAAAATCCGGGAAACTGCCGGATTTTGACCTGCGTGTTTATGAAGTAGTGATGCGTATACCCTATGGGAAAGTAACGACTTATGGTCATATTGCAGCAGCTATTGGCAGTCGATCAGCCTCACGCATGGTCGGCTATGCGCTGAATGCCGTTAAAAACAGGCACGATATTCCATGCCATCGAGTTGTAAACCGCAATGGCGAACTAACTGGGAAAATGCACTTTGCCACTCCCACAGCAATGCACGAGGCGCTCGAAGCTGAAAATATAGAATTTATTGGCGAAGCAGTAAATATGCAAAAGCATCTTTGGATTCCGGAAATTCCAACTGCTGACGGCTCGCTCTTTTAATAAGTGCGTAAGTTTGATAGTAAAATACAGCAATTGAAGCAAGAAAAAATGTTGAGTTTACACGCCAAGCGCATATTGTTAGGCAATTAAAAGGAAAACCGAAATAAACAAAAAAAATGAATCCATACACAGACTTCAAACAACGATTTAAGCTTTTAGTAAGCAAAGAGAGGCTCTTGGTTGTGAACACTCTAAGCATTATTTTCACCATGAGACTCGTTGGAAACAAAACACATGGTGATTAAGCCGAGATTGGAATTGCAGAATTTATTAACCAATTCATGTATAACTTTAAATCAGTCCATGTTGGGAAAGATTTTTTCAGAGCAAAAGAACGAGAGGAAGATATTGTAATAATAAATGAACTAAGCAAATCTCAATTTCCTGTTAGTTTGAAAGCATATGGCGATAGTCCTTTGCATCTATCAACTGATAGCGACCAAAAAATATTTCCGTATTTAGAAAGTCAAGGTAGAGACATTACTGATCTCCATTAAATTGAATCAATCTTTCAATCAGATGCTTTTAAGGACTTTCTTAAGTTAATGTAATGCCCCTTATCTACAATGAAAGCATCAAGCAGTGCAATATCATGATTTTTGACCATGAAATGGCAGTGCGTGAAACCGCGAGAATTATCTGTATTGTGAATGGAGAAAGTTTTGGAGGTCGCAGACAAGGTAAAGGCAGAAAACATCCAATTTTTATGTTTTTAGACAGAGACAACAATTACATATGTGAGGTGTTAGAAATAGTGGCGCCTCTGCAAATGCTTTACAACGTGGTTTTTGGACGCATACAAGAATTGCAGTTGATTTTTTGACAGCACAACTAATGGTTGGATTGACTACTCTCATAACCACACTTTGGTGAAACTTTTTAGCCTTGCTTTAAACGCTACCAAAAAAGGACACGCATAGGCGAATGAAATTTTACAAAGAGACATTGACAATTTAAAACTGAAAAAATGAGTGGGACGATTGATCTATTAGGTAAAACTAAAATAGAAACACCAAAAACCGAGGGTATAAAATATGCTGGCTCTAAACTAAAGATACTACCGTATATTTTTGATATGATTTCTGAAATTGAGGTGGATAACGTTTTAGACGGTTTTAGTGGTTCAACGCGGGTTTCGCAAGCATTATCCAAAGCGGGTTTTATGACAACTTCAAGTGACATTTCTATATGGTCCGAAACACTTGCAAAAGCCTATTTACTTAATACCCAAAAACCATCTGAATATAAACCGTTGATTGACCACTTAAATTCAATTCAAGGTTATGAAGGTTGGTTTTCAGAACATTATGGAGGAACTCTTGAGAATAAAGAAAAAAGGCCATTTCAGTTAAAGAACACGAAAAAACTTGATGCAATTCGTGATGAAATAGATAAACTTAATCTAGACGAAGTATCAAAATCTGTGGCTTTAACTAGCCTAATTCTTGCATTAGATTCAGTCGATAGCACATTAGGACATTATGCAGCTTATCTCGCTGATTGGTCTCCTCGGTCTCATAATGACTTAAAATTACAAGTGCCGTTGCTCTTCCAGAACAAAAGAGAAAATACTGTATTGAGGGGAGATATTTTTGATACAGTAAAAGGAAGAACTTATGACTTAGCGTATTTTGACCCTCCTTATGGCTCAAATAATGAGAAAATGCCTCCAAGTCGTGTCAGATACAATTCCTACTATCACATTTGGACTTCTGTAATTTTGAACGATAAACCAAAATTATTTGGTAAAGTTAACCGCAGAGAAGATTCAAGAGATGAAGTTGCAGCCTCGATATTTGAAGAATTTAGAAAGGATGATAAGGGTCATTTTATTGCTATGCAAGCAATCAGAAAACTAATAAATGAAACAAGCGCAAGATATATACTTTTATCATATAGTTCTGGTGGTAGGGCAACAAAAGAGGAGTTATTTGATATCATAAATTCTGCAGGAAAACTTATAGGGGCATTAGAGATTGATTACAAAAAAAATGTAATGGGACAAATGCGTTGGACTAATGAATGGATTAATAGTGACGGGAAGTATTTGGAATATCTTTTCTTGATGGAGAAACATTAACTACCTACAACAACACCTACCAAAAAAAATGGCGGTTTAGTGGTTAAATCAAGCTTTGTGTATCTATCAAAGTTTGTGCTTTGTTGACACTGAAGCGCTTCAAAATCGCTACCTTCGGGTAGCTGCAAACCGTAATACAAAATGCAAAATAAAAGTTCAGTTAAAATGAAAGAGTAACTGTAAATATTGCCTCAAAATTTGCGGCGTCTCTTTTTTGCAATGTACTTTATTGAAAAAAATAACCGTTTTTCTGTATAAAAGAAGCCGGACCATTCCGGCTTCTTTTTGAGTGATTCTTTATTTGCTATTGAAATCATGCTGTGCATCAGGTTTAATTTTGCTTGCTTTATTGTAAGGTTTTTTACCGATGCACTTCCAGCTTTTGGATGTTTCTCTTAGTGCCCGATTGCACCTCTGCATAATATACGCCGGCACTCCAACCGGATGTAGAAATCGTGTTGCTTTCGCCACGATACATAATGCGACCAAACATGTCGCGAATAGTTATAAATGAAAAATTCGGCGACGATACCGTAACGTGATCCGAAGCAGGATTTGGATACAAAATGATGTTAGATGGCAGTGTTGCCTGCTCATCTGTGCTGAGAACAACCGCCTCGTTTATATCCAAGACCTGAAGCGATCTGCTGCCAACAAATATTTTTCCATTGTGTATGATAATTTTAAATATTTCTTTGCCTGCATATTCTGAATTATCATGATTAAATGTAATATCTTTCCAAGAATTGCCATTATCAACGCTTAAATAAATATATTTATCCCGTCCCTCAATAATTTCCTTTGGCGCAAACACTATAATGCTGTCCTTTACGGCAATTCTCGCTCCTCTTATATCAGGGTTCAGAGGATTATTATAAACGCCGGATATTTGGAAAATATTTTCCCAAGTAGCCCCTTTGTCTTTTGAACGCAATAGAATATTCTCTTACGTTCCGATATATATTGTATTATTATCAACAACCATATCTTTAATTTCAATTTTGGGGAAACTTGCCGAGAAGCTTTCTACTGCTTTCCATGTATTGCCATTGTCTTCTGAGGTATATATATTCCTATAATTGTCGCAGATTCAACAGTGAAGTGCAACGGATGAAATAAATAAAGAGTTGGTTTAAGTGTCATAGTTCAACAACCCAACGACGAGTTTATCACAAACGGAGCACAATATGCCCAGCGGCTATACACACCTAACGCAAGAGCAAAGATACGAAATAGAAATCATGCATAGGAATAAAGTTTCATTACGAAGCATTGCAGCAAATATTGGCGTTTCAGCTTCAACTCTCAGCCGTGAATTGCGCCGCAATAAAGGCGAAATAGGATACAAGCATAAGCAAGCACAATCGAAATATCAAGAGCGCAACAGCCGCCAAGGCAAAGCTCTCAAATTCAAAGGCGAGATGCTCTCTATTGTAGAGAATTAGCTATGCTTCGACTTGAGTCCTGAACAGATTTCATACGATCTTTTGCACATTGGCATATTCATCAGTCATGAGCGCATTTATCAACATATTTGGTCGGACAAGAAATCATCAGGCAAATTGCATCAGCATCTTCGCCATGCGCACAAGAAATACCGGAAGCGAGGCATTGGCAAGGACTTGCACGGTCATATACCGAACCGCAAGAGCATAGAAGAGCGCCCCGGTAAGGTTGATAATCACAATGAGTTTGGTCATTGGGAAGCAGATACTATAATCGACAAATCCCACAAGGGAGCATTAGTCAGTTTAGTCGAACGCAAGAGTCGCATAGTGCTTATAGCATCTGTTGTAAGCAAAGCGTTTGATTGCCGTCACATCAACCATTATTGACTTGCTTATGCCGTGCAAACAGCATATTTGCACGCGACTTATGATACTAGCAAAGAGTTTAGCAACCATGAAACTGTAGCGAAATCATTATCATCCGAAACATATTTTTGCCATCCATACCGCTCATTGGAGCGCGGAACAAACGAGAATACTAACGGACTAATCAGACAGTATTTCCCTAAAAAGCGAGAGCTTCTATCAGTAGAAGATGATGAACTTTCAGAGGCAATGAG
>JBDHXA010000072.1:0-14537 GCA_039810485.1 Chlorobiota bacterium
ACGAGAATGCCAATGGACTAATCAGACAGTATTTCCCTAAAAAGCGAGAGCTTCTATCAGTAGAAGATGATGAACTTTCAGAGGCAATGAGACGCATAGACAACCGTCCAAGAAAAATACTTGGATGGGAAGCTCCAATCCAAGTATTTACTGATAATTACAAGTGTGTTGCACTTCAGTGTTGAATCCGCCAGAGAAAAACGGTAAAGAAGCGACATTTTTAGCTCTTGAAAGATAAGTTTTTTTGAAAAATAGCGAATCTTTTGTCTGCAATTTTTATAAAATATCTTTTCGGAGTGGGCTCATAAAATTACATTCAAAACTATACGCGATCATTCACTGTATGTGATGCAGGCGATTTTTTAGGCGCATTTCTATTTCAATTCTTACTATTTTTGAAGAATAATCGTTTATGAATAAGTTCTGTCATTGCAAACGACAGATTCTTTTTTAACGCGATGAACCATTAAATTTTATAGTTACGGAGGCATATATGCCATTTTATCAGCGTGCAGGGGAAATACCTGCAAAAAGACATACAGTATTCCGTCAGCAAGACGGATCTCTATATCATGAAGAACTTTTTGGCACTGAAGGTTTTTCGGGAATTTCATCTTTGCTTTATCACTCTGCACCGCCGACTAAAGTTGTTTCAATTGGGGAGCCATATTCAATTCGCCCTGAAATAGCTGTTGCCGACAATTTGAAAGCATTGAGTTTTCAAGGATTTAATATATCGCCCAATGAGGACTACATACAAAGCCGCAAAACGCTATTTGTCAATAATGATATGCACATAGGTCTTGCTGCGCCAAGCCGATCAATGCATTCATATTTCTTTAAAAACGCAGATGCCGACGAAATGATTTTCGTTCACGAAGGCAGCGGCAAACTAAAAACTTCGTACGGATCAATATCTTTTGAATACGGGGATTATTTGATAATTCCTCGTGGAACGGTTTATCAGATGCTGTTTGACTCGCCACACAATCATTTTCTTATCATTGAGTCGTTCAGTCCTATTCGCACGCCGCGACGCTATACGAATGAATTTGGGCAATTTCTTGAACATTCGCCCTATTGCGAGCGTGATTTCAAGCTACCTTCGCATCTTGAGACACACACTGAAAAAGGTGAATTTCCATTAAAAATCAAGAAAAATGGATTGATATATCCCTATATTTATGAAATGCACCCATTTGATTTGATAGGCTGGGACGGCTATTGCTATCCTTATGCTTTCTCCATATTTAATTTCGAGCCGATTACAGGGCGCATTCATCTTCCTCCGCCGATTCATCAGCAATGGGAAGGGAATAATTTTGTTGTATGCTCTTTTGTGCCGCGTCTTTACGACTATCATCCATTGGCGGTGCCTGCGCCCTATCATCATAACAATATTGACTCCGATGAAATTCTTTATTATGTTGATGGTGATTTTATGAGCCGAAACAATATCAAACGCGGTCAATTTACGTTGCACCCTGCCGGATTGACACATGGTCCGCATCCGGGAGCAATCGAGCGAAGTATAGGCAAAAAGGAAACAAAAGAAATGGCCGTTATGATTGATCCTTTTAATCCCGTTAGCATTACATCCGAAGCTATGAATATCGAAGTAAAAGATTATTACAAATCATGGGCTGAATAATTATAAATGCAATTATTTTCAACCTAAATAATGATGAAAACAATAGGCAAAAATAAATTAGAATAATTATGCTCTAAACATAATTTCAAGCAATCGAAAAACAATGCTGTTTTCTTGTGTAAGAAAATTATTTTTATTTTGCAGAAACTCTATCATAAATATTTTAAAGAAAAATTATGTATGGAAATTTAAGCGTCATAGACAGCAGCGCTCAAGCGCAAATTCTCAACGAAGACCCTGAAAAGTTGCAGCAATTTGAAGAGCGAATTGCTCGTGGAGAAAAAATAGAACCTTATCATTGGATGCCTAAGGAATATCGCCGTCAGTTGATTCGCATGATTGAGCAGCATGCTCATTCGGAGATTATAGGCGCGCTGCCCGAAGGCACATGGATTACCCGCGCTCCTAATTTTCGTCGCAAAATGGCTCTCATGGCAAAAGTGCAAGATGAAGTCGGTCATGCTCAGCTGCTCTACAATGCCGCCGAAACGCTTGGCAAAACTCGCGAGCAAATGATTAGCGACCTTATTTCTGGAAAGTCAAAATACTCTAATGTATTCAACTATCCTGCAAAAACTTGGGCCGACACAGCCGTAATTTCTTGGTTGATTGACGCTTCGGCAATTATTAACCAAGTGGCCAACTCAAAAGGGAGTTATGGACCATACTCCCGCGCTTTAGAACGCATTTGCCAAGAAGAATCATTCCATCTTCGATATGGTTACGATAGTGTTGTTACTTTGGTGTCTGGCACAAAAACTCAGCGTGAAATGGTGCAAGATGCTCTAAACAGGTGGTGGCGTCCAATCATGCATTTTTTTGGTCCGCCGGACAAAGCAAGCGCTCATACCGAAATATTGATGCGTTGGAAAGTAAAAATGGCAAGCAATGACGATATGCGTCAACAGTTTTTTAATCAATATGTGCCTAAAATTCGCGAATTGGGATTGAGTATTCCAGACGCTGAGCTTGTAAAAAACAAGGAGATAGCTCAATGGACCTTTGGCGATCCTGATTGGAGCGAGTTTTTCCGTGTTATCAATGGCGATGGTCCATGCAATAAGGAGCGGCTTGCCGTAAGACGCACTGCCGAACAAAAAGGTGAATGGGTTCGCAAAGCGCTTCGCAATACTCAAGCGCGCTATGCAACGCCATTTTCATAAAAGATTATATATAATATCTTGTCAGCTACATAAGAAAAGCCGATTTGTAACAACAAATCGGCTTTTGTATGCATAGCTACGAATCCAATATTGCTAAAATCCTACTTTTAGTTGTATAACAAGATCGAACCTGCTGTCTATATATGGAAACCGTCCTGAACCTCCGGAAGTTATCTTGCCGTACTCCGCGATGGTATAGAAATCTGGAGGATTCTTCTTGGTTATATTTTCTGCAAGAACTGCCACTTCGTCTGGCACTGGAATTATATGAGGAATCCGATAATAATCCTTTACTTTGACATTTTTGAACTCGCCAAGCAAATATTTTTTTGAAACTCCGCCTTCGTAATAAAAGAGCCAATAGCGCACAAATTCAAATTCTACCTGTTCAGGCAGGGGATCGCCTTGTCCAACTTGGATTGAGTCTATCCAATAGGCAAACTGATGCAATCTTGAAGATTTAATTTTATTTTTATTGTCTTGATATTCTTTGTAATTGTTAAGATTAGTATAATCAATGCTCGTATCGGGCGCTTGTCTGTCGCGCCACTTTGGCGTGAAATTTAATGGAATTTGAATTGTATAATTGCTGAGTGTGTCCATCGTATCAGAATAACAGCCGGAAAACAGCAAGGGCAGCATGAAACCTACAGATATTACGGCTGCAAACACACCTATTTTTAATGTCTTTTTCATGTTAATTATCTCCTGTTTTTATTAATGTCGTAACTTTCGTCATTGCCTATGTTCATAAACCATAAAGTCAGACCGGCAGCAAGCGTTGGCTGTGCCGCATAAGCAGCGTCTGCATGAAGTTCGAGAATGCCTATTTTATAGGAAACACCCGCTGCAATCCGCATGTCTGCATAAGTAGTAACATCCATTTTTAAATCTTCCTGATTGCGTATTTCAGCAAAAGGGCTTTTTGAAATAATGTTGAGATCTTTTTCGCGAACGAAGCTAATATTTCCGCTAAGATTTTCATATTGTATTCCGCCGTATAAGCTCAAGCCGGACAGCCATGTCTTGCTGCCATGAATACCAAATGCTAAAGAATTAACTGAAACACTTGAGCCAACGCTAAATGAATGATAACCGGCATTCAATGCGATGCCTATAAGCGAATCATCGGCAAAAAGTCCAAACAAATGATTGAATTGCTGGCTCGCCATAATGCCGAAATATGTAGTAGAAGCATCTTTAATAGGAATACTCAAGAAACGCAGATGAAGTTGAGTTCGTGTGGGAATGCCAAAAATTATTTGCACTGCCGGAATGCTAGCCATAAATGTTGCGTTGTTTCCTTCCATATAGGTGACAGTAGCTGGCTGCCTCAAAACGCCCGGAGGCCCTCCGCTTTGCGGCGCGCTGAAAATAGGAGTTGCAACTCCGCCATAAATGGTTGGCTGCACAGATGTCCCACTTGCATTGCGCGTTTCGGCGCTGCCGCGAAGCTCGGCTGTCTGAGTTATGTTAGTATTGCCATAATCTTCGGGCAGAAGAGCATCATACGTTGTTTGCGAAGATGGAATTAGCATGGCACAAGCAGAGAGATCAAGTCCTAATCGCCACTGGCTCGGATAGCGTGCCACGGTATATGTATTTGTGTTGAATCCCTCGCCAATTGTTGTGAATAACGGTTTGAAGTACCCCGTGGCGTTTTTCGAGGTAATCACATTAAATTCTCTTGTGATTTTTATTGGCTCGTCAGCAAATGTGTCATTTGTGCCGCATAACCACACACATAAAAGCGCCATGCTTTTTATCAAAATTGGCGCGCAGCGTAGAAATCGCATCATACCCTCCAGCTTAAAGAAATGTGAAATAATACAATTAAGTATGCAAAACTATGCAAATAGAAGGATTGTAAAGCAAGTTTTTAATATGATTATAAATTTTTAACTCTTTGCATAATTTCATAATTTTCAAGATAAATGTTTACCAATTCTTCATATTGGGTTTTTGATGATTATGAGTGCAGATCCACAGTCTACATGTAATTTTCAAGGAGAAAAATAGTGCTAAACGTAGAATTTGAAGTATAAGAAATTTAAAATATTCAGATCTGTAAGAATGACTTTCCTTCTGTTTCTCTCGGGGCAGCGTGTTGAAAGTTTGTATTTTTGCCGTTATGAAGCATAAGGAAAAGCCAATTGGCGTATTTGATTCGGGCGTGGGCGGCTTAACGGTGCTGCGACAACTCATTCGGTTGCTTCCGCATGAGCGATTTATCTATCTTGGCGATACTGCGCGAGTTCCTTACGGGAATAAATCTGCTGAAACAATTCGGCATTACACTCGGCAATGCGTAGAGTTTCTGATGAAACATGATGTTAAGATAATTGTGGCTGCATGCAACACTGTGTCTTCTTATGCTTTGGGTGAAGCGAAAGAGGTTTCGAATGTGCCTGTTATTGATGTAATATTGCCTGCTGCTCAAGCTGCGCTCGAAAATACCAACAATGGCAATATAGGAATTATTGGCACGCGAGCTACTATAAGCAGCAATGCATATCCTGAAGCCATGCGTATTTTTCAATCTGTTCAGCCTCCGTCAAATATAAGCATTCGCGCATACAGCGCAGCTTGCCCTCTTTTTGTGCCGCTTGCCGAAGAAGATTGGGGAGAGCATCCATCCGCCAGATTAATTGCAGAAGAATACCTTGCGCCGTTTAGAGAATATAATATTGATACTTTAGTTCTGGGCTGCACTCATTATCCGCTATTGTCCGATCTTATTGCTGAAATTCTACCCGGAACATCGCTGATTGACTGTGGAAATTATACTGCTGCCGCAGTGCGAACTGAATTAGAGCAGCGAGACGCTCTTCGTTATGGTGATGATCCGACAGAAATACAAATTTTTACTACCGATATTTCTACGGCTTTTCGTTCAGTTGCCGACCGCTTCCTTGGCTTTTCTACGCCTGAGCCAATAGGAGTATCGGTTGATCATCATCGCGGAATACGTCTTCCCGAAGGTTATATTCCAGAATATTATGCCCTAAATCCATTTTCGGGAGATGGAAATGGACGCTGACACGCTTGCCAATGAACTTGCTGCAAGCTTTATGCAAACAGTATCGGTATTAGGCAATGTAACTACCTCTTTAGAGCGCTGGCACGAGGGAAGTCATTCTCATTTTGTAGCGCAAAAATCTGCTGCAATGGCGCAATATTTAAGATTGTCGCCGGCTGACATCATAGCAATAGAAACAGCAGGATTATTGCACGACATAGGAAAATTAGGAATGCCCGACGCAATCCTTGCCAAAATGCCGGGCGAGATGAGCATAGAAGAATTTCGCACATATTCCTCGCATCCAGAGAATGCTCGCCTTATTCTTGCTCCAAATCCGCATTTCGACACAATTGGACATATTATAGCTCAACATCATGAAAAATACGACGGCACGGGATTTCCGCGAAAATTACGCAGCGACCAGATTCATGTTGGCGCGTCGCTAATAGCCGTTGCAGATTTTTATCATAACGGCATGCATAGGAAATACCCCGGACGCGCTGTTCAGAGTATAATTCCCGGAAGCGGCGAGCAGTATGTGCGGGCTACAGAGCCGCGTTTTGCTAATGTAATGAATGCTTTGCATAATCGTTCTAAGCGTTGGTTTGCGCCTGAAGCTGTTGAGGCATTTACCACCATTATTGAAATTGAGCGTCGCTCTCTTGGAATTAGAAGCGTAGTGCGATTAGGAGTCAATCAGCTCAAGCCGGGCATGTTGTTTGCCGACGATTATTATGCTTCCTACGGTTTGCTGCTGGCGGCACGAGGAGAAGCGATTAGCGAATATTCATTGTCTCGCATCATGCAGCTTGCTGAAACAGGCGAACTTCCTGCCAAAATCTTAGTCATGCGATAATTAAATTTATTTAGAGATTTTCTTCTATGTATGCAGTACATCTGCCAAATTTTGAAGGGCCATTCGACTTGTTGCTCTATTTTATAGAGCGAGATGAATTAGAAATTTGCGATATTCCTATTGCATCTATTACACGCGAATTCCTCGAATATGTGCGGCTAATGCAACTTTTTGACTTAGAATTAGCAGGCGAATTTTTGGTTATGGCGGCAACTTTGATGCAGCTTAAAGCCAAAATGCTGCTGCCTGCGTCTGCAACGGAAGAAGATGCACCTGAAAACGACCCAAGAGCAGAATTAGCAGAGAGATTGCTGACTTATAAATCCTACAAAGAAGCAGCGAACGAATTGAGTAAAAGAGCCGATATGAACCGCTACATTTTATACCGGCGAATGTTCGAAGGCGAACAGAAGCATTTGTCTTATGGAGATTCATTGAAGAATGCAACTTTATTCGATCTGATTCGCGCTTTGCAAAAAGCATTGCTGCGCGCTCCGCGTGAAGTCCCACCTCATATTGTGCAATCTCGAGAAATTACAATCGAAGAGAGAGCAGAGGAGATCCGCACAATGCTTGCCGCACGTGGTTCTGTCAGCTTTTTTCAAATTATCGAAACGCTGCCCCGCAATTATATTGTAGCCACTTTTTTGGCAGTGCTAGAGATGGTTAAAAATCGTCTTATTCGCATAGCACAGCACTCGTTTGATGAAGATATTTTCATAGAGCATGGCGAGCAATTCAAAAGTACACAATTCTGAATGCCGCCTCAATAGTGCGCTAATATGCGGAAAAATCGGTAATTTAGCATTTGTTATTTGAGAAGCTCCTAAAAGTTGGGAGTATTGTTTTTACTTATTTTGAGGACAGCATCATGCATATTGCTGAGCGAATAACGCGGTTAGGCACAGAAACAGCATTCGAGGTGTTGGTTCGGGCGCGCGCGCTCGAAGCGCAGGGGAAAAATATTGTACATTTAGAAATCGGCGAGCCTGATTTCGACACTCCGTCTAATATTATCACGGCGGCAAAAGACGCTCTCGACAACGGTTTTACGCATTATACTCCAAGCGCAGGGCTTCCTGCGGCTCGCGAGGCGATAGCCGAATATATAAATAAAACACGCGGATATGATTTATACAATGCCAATGAAATTGTTATTACACCAGGCGGCAAACCGATTATGTTTTTCGGTATCATGGCAACTGTGGATCCGGGTGATGAGGTAATCTATCCTAATCCAGGTTTTCCAATTTACGAATCCATGATAAATTTTCTCGGAGCCAAGCCAGTTCCGCTTCCATTGCGCGAAGAAAAAGAATTTCGATTTGATGTGGAGGATCTTGAAGCCAGAATTACACCTAAAACTCGCATGGTTATTGTCAATACGCCACAAAATCCGACTGGCGGCATCCTGACTGAAGACGATTTAAGCCAAATTGCCGAGCTTGCCGTTAAGCACGACTTAATAGTATTGTCTGATGAAATTTATTCTCAAATTACTTATGACGGCTTTAAGCATGACACTTTAACTCGCTATCCCGGCATGAAAGAACGCACAATTATGCTCGATGGCTTCTCAAAGACATTTGCCATGACCGGCTGGCGACTTGGCTATGGCGCCATGCCGGAAGATATTGCAAAAGTTGTAGCAAAACTGCAAACAAACGCCACAAGCTGTACAGCTTCCTTCAATCAAATGGCAGGCATCGAAGCACTTTCTGACCGCACCTTGCCAAGAGTGACCGAGTTCGTTGAAGAGTTTTGCAAACGTCGTGATGCAATAGTGGCAGGATTAAACTCTCTGCCCAATGTCAGATGCCATAGCCCCAAAGGCGCTTTCTATGTATTTCCCAATATTACCGGAACCGGCATGACATCGCAGCAATTTGCCGATTTTTCGCTCTATGAAGCAGGAGTGGCATGTTTGAGCGGCACTGCTTTTGGCATGTATGGCGAAGGATTTGTGCGCTTCTCCTACGCAAACTCCATAGAAAACATTGAAGAGGCAATTCGTCGGTTACGTACCGCTCTTGCAATTCGCTGATATAAATTGTTTGAAAAATACGTTTGAAATAATTTAGTTTTCCATTGCTAAAAAAGCCGCTTTATGCGGCTTTTTTACTTTGGTCTATGTATTTGCTTGTACTGCTCAACTACGCATCTCTCATATTCGGATGCTCTTTTAGTTTTTTTTTGTACATTTACGTCTACTCGTATAATTTGTCCGTTTTATCCTGCCGTTTGCTATGAAATTATCTTCAATTCTTAATTATGCAGTTCTTAATTATGCAGTCATAAGCGCTCTTATTCTCGGAGTAAGTTTTACCGATGCCACAGCTGTAAAAACAAAGAATAAATCAATAAAGTCACATCAATCGAACAAAAAAGTTGATGTCAAGAATAACAAGAAAACAGCGAAGAAAACAGACGTAAAATCAAGTGTAAAGAATAAGAAAACTTTAAGCATGCCTGCTCCAACAGAAATACCTTTTTTTCATCAAGAAGGGAAGAAATATGTCGGTCGGCAGTCGCGACGCGACTATATAGAGGCATTGCACCGCACGGCGCCAAATGCCGACTGGAAGATGCAAGAAGCCCAAAACCGTATAGATCTTCGCTTGGAGCGAGCAATGCAGCAAAGGGAGAAATCGGAATCTGCCTTAGGCAGCTCTCCGTTGCAATCGCTTGCAAATGGAAAACTTACAGGGTATTGGCATGAACGTGGAAGCGGCAATCAAGCAGGATCTGCCGCAACAGCCAATATGGATGTACGAACAAGCACAATTATTTCGCGCTCTGCTTCGGGAAATATATGGAAAGGAACTCTCAAAGGCAGTGATTGGACGCTAATTGATGATTCAGCTCGATTAAATTTCAGCCAGCGAATACCCAACGGAGCAAATGGCGACCGTATATTGCGATGGGATGGAATAACGGTGCAATTTTCTGATAATTGGGGAAAATCATGGCAAAATGCACAGGAAATTCAAGGGTTGAAGGTCAGCCGCGACACATATTCTTGGGGTTATATCGAAGATATGAAAGTTACAGCCGATGCAGTGTGGATTATCGCAAAAGAATGGAATGCCGATCCTTGGGGCGCTATGTCAGTTCTTTACCGTTCAACAGATAAGGGGCGTACATTTGTAAAAGTATATAATACGTTGAAAGATTTGAAATTATGGACAAATGGACTTTCCTCGCAAACAGGCGTGTTCTCATCAGAAGGTAAACTGTACGCTGTAAAATCTGTCGGCACATACACGCCAATGGGCAATCTTCCAACCTCGGCTGCTGAAATTACCGGCGGCTTTGATAATGGCAAAGAACTGTATCTATATTGTTTTGACGGTGGAACACTATATAAAACATCAAATGGCGGAGCCAGCTGGAGCAATCAAGGCAAAACCCCTGACGGACGACTAACATTTGTTTCGCAGTCCGACCACAATTTAATTACTTGCGGTTTTGTGGATTGCTATCGAAGCGCCGATGGCGGAAAAACATGGAAAATGATAAATAGCTGGGGTGATTATTATGGCGATGTGATTAATAAGCTTCATGCGGATATTATGCATGTCAGCTCTTATTTCGACTCTCAAAATAAAGAAGTTATTCTTGTATGCTGCCATGGAGGAACCTATGTATCGTATGACAGTTTAAAAACAGTAAAAAATCTTTCGCTTAAAAATCATAATATCAGTCAGTATTACAGCACTCTTACAAGTTTCCATGATCCGGATATTATTTATGCAGGTAGCCAGGACCAGGGCTATCAGCGATCCGAGATTGACACCAATTCGAATATCCTTAATTTTCAACAAGTAATTAGCGGCGATTACGGTCATTTTGTTTCGTCCGACAGCGGGCGTACTTTTTGGATGTGCTATCCAGGTTTTTTAACCTATTTGCCCAATCCTCGCACTGAAGGGCTGTCCGCATGGTGGGATTACACAACCAAAGGACAGCTCTGGATGGCTCCCATGATGGCCGACCCTGACAATCCAGCTGCAGTATACATGTGCGGCGGCTCGTCTGATGGCAAAGGCGGTTACTTGTATAAAATTCAATCCGTTAACGGTCAGGCACAAGCTGCTCAGCAACCCTTTAACTTCGGTTCGCCGATTACTGGCGCCGCATATTCTTCTCGCAATACAAAAATCAGATATGCAATTACCAGTAAAGGTCAATTTTTCACAACTACCGACGGCGGAAATATTTGGATCAAACGTTCGGATTCGCTGCCGGGCGGTCATTATTTTTACGGTAATTGCATTATGGCTTCAT
This sequence comes from Chlorobiota bacterium, assembly GCA_039810485.1. Lineage (GTDB taxonomy): Bacteria > Bacteroidota > Ignavibacteria > Kapaibacteriales > UBA961 > JADZAA01. Next base: position 10,980 of record JBDHXA010000072.1, read on the forward strand.
TTGTCAAAGATAATCGTGTTTATGTGTCAGGATCAGGATATTCCAATCCGGGCGTGTACGTATCAGAAAATAACGGCGATACATGGATGCCAATAACTGACGGACTACCCTCTACGCTTGTTTATCGGCTCGCCTCTACGCCGGATGAAAAATTTATCTTTGCCGCAACCGAGTCTGGGCCATTTGTTTACGTTGTAGCCGATAAAAAATGGTATGATATGACAGGCATGCAGCCCGGGGGCGCTCCCGACCAAACCTATTGGTCAGTTGAATATGTGCAGCCAATTAATGCAGTTCGGTTTGCAACTTATGGGCGTGGAGTGTGGGATTTTGAAATTGCAGATTTTACACCGAAAATTGAAGCAAAAACAATTGTAAATGCGGCCGATTTATGCGAAGGCGTTCCCGTAATTTTCAGATCGCAACCAATTCATGCCGGAAAATATCCTACTTATGTTTGGAAAGTAAATGGAAACGAAGCCGTCCGCACAAAGCAACGCCTTGCAACACTTACCAAACTTCATAATGGCGACGAGGTTTCATGCGAGGTTATTTCCTCTACTAATGGAAAAACCGCTCTTTCCAATGTTATTACGATGAAAATGCGCCCTTCTGCAACAATCGGCGTGTCGGTTGATGTGACTGGACAAGCCCCGGCAACAGCAGATAAACCGATGAAGTTTACGGCTTTGCCTACCGGAAAGACCACAAATATAAATTTTGTATGGATTGTAAATAAGGCAGATACATTCCGAAATATAGGTACAATTTTCGAAAACTCAACAACTGTTCCGGGTGATTTAATTGAATGTTGGATGATCCCATCAGCAGGGGAATGTACAATGCCCACAACAGCCGAATATAAAATCGGGATAGCCAATTTTACCATTCCAACATGCGTCGCTAGCACTTCGACAAGTTTTTTAAATACGACGCCTTACGGCGAGTCATGGTCATGGGATTTTGGCGATGGTACACATTCTTCACTTAAGAATCCTTGGAAAATATATCGCGAAGCAGGCAGCTATACTGTAGTTTTAACAGTCCAACCCGGCAATACAAAACGGGTTCAAATAGTTGAGGCAATAAGTATTAACAGCATACCGTATTTTAATGATTTTGAAAAGAGCGGCGGCGGTTTTCGTTCGTCAACTCTTGATGGAAATGCAGATGACAAATGGGAATGGGGAGCAAATATTAAAGGCAAGAAGTTTTTTAACGGTAAGAACGGCGTTGTAAACGGTGAAAAATCTTGGATAACTAATATTGGCCGCAATCAAGGAATATCAAGCATTTATGCTCTCGAAACACCGCCGTTTTCATTTGCAGGAGCTTCCGGCAAATACGAATTGTCTTTTAATTTCAAGCAAATGACCGGACAAGGGTCTGGTCTTAATGTGGAAGTATCGACGGATAAAGGCACAACGTGGAATGTTGTCGGGAAAAAAGATGATTTTGCGTGGTATAATGCCGATTCGCTATGGTCGCTGAACTATAAGCCCGGATTTTCATATTTCAATGCTGAAATTCACTCTGCAAAACGTGATATTAGCGCATTCTCCGGTCTTCCGGATGTGCGATTCCGTTTTGTCAACGCAGCTTCGGTAGAGCCTGAGGACGGTGCTATGCTTGATGATTTGCGTATTGCAGGCAATGCAACTACAACACAATCACCAATAGAAACGAAGATTTCATCATCGAGCTATGAAAATATTGAACCGAAAAACATAGCAGAGTATTATTCGCCTGCCGGCAAGCTTATTTGCTCCATAGAGAACATTGACAATAAGACAATGAAAAAAATATATGCAAAAATTGATAATGAAGGTGTTGGAGCTTCGCCTTTTCTTGGTAAAACTAAAACATCCGATTTCTCGATAGACAAAACAATTTTTATCAATGATTCAAGCGACGAGACAGCTCTGGCAAACAATCATTATCGAATTACTATGTATTTTACAACCGAAGAAGTTGTCGGCTGGGAAAAGCAGACAGGAAATAATCGAAACACACTGTCTATTTGCCATAATCCATTCCTATCAGTTCCGTTTAAAGAATCCGGCAGCGACAAGGATTATTCTCATGGCATAAATCCAAAGCGAGAAATTGTCTTTGGCGGTGATTTCGCTGTATCAGCAGAATTTACAGGAGCAATGTTGAACGGCGGATTTGGAGCGAACAATCCATCTGCTTCAAATGTTGCCGAGCATCAAGAAATCACGTCTGGTCTTTTATTCCCCAATCCTGCAAGTGATTATATTACTGTAACACTCGAAGGAGCAGAAAAAGTGATTGTGCGCGATGCAGCTGGCAGAACTCTGATAAATGTTGATCTGGAAAACAGCAGATTCTCGGTAAGAGAATTGCCGCCTGGAATTTACACGGTAGCTATTATTGGTAATGGCGGCGTAATTAACGCAGAGAAGTTTGTGAAAAAATGAAATATATGGGAAAATTGAAGTTGGAATTTTCTCGCTGTCCTTTAAGTCCAATTTGTATGTTATGACTGATCCTGATGCAAAATTGAAACTGCTTTTGGAAATGCGAAAGCAGTTTCGCATTGATAATCCTACCTTGAAATTATCGAACGATGCAGAAACTATCGAGAGGATTAAGCAATTAGAAAATGAGATAGCTGAGCGTGAAGCAACAAAATTGCGCTTAAAAGAAATTGAAAAAATCGCAAAAGAGCGACCTGCCGATATGAAGCGTCTATTAGCTCAAAAATATAATATTAAGACCAAGTGAAAAACAAACCTGAATCAGTAATTGACTATAAAAAATATCCTTCGCCGCGTATGCGGCACCACACAGCGCCAAATCTCTATTTACCTGTTATTACAACGGCATTTGATCCGGTTTACTATCCTCCAACTCCCAAATCGCTAGATTGGAGCTGTGTGTATGGCAATGGAAAACCGCCTGCTGCTCTTGATATCGGCTGCGGACGCGGTATGTTTCTGTTGGAATATGCCTTAAACAATCCCAATGAAAATATTTTGGGAATTGAACTGCGCAAACACGCATCGGATTGGCTTCAAACAATTATTACGGGCGAAAAAATTCAAAATGCTGCAGTATTATGGTATAGCATCGTCAATGGCTTGTCGTTTATTGCCTCTGAAAGCATAGAGTCAGTTTTCTACTTTTTCCCCGATCCTTGGGTGAAAAAAAGACATTTGAAACGCAGGGCATTTACGGTTAAATTTTTGGAGGAAATTCATCGTGTTTTACGGACAGGAGGAATCCTATACTTGATGACAGATGTATCAGAAGTCCATGAATATCAATTAGAAACTCTAGATGAGTATGGCGGCTTTGATTTCAAAACATCAGTTGGATCGTGGAGTTTGCCAAAAACAGATCAGGAAAAGTTTTGTTTGCTAAAGAATATTCCTTATGTCAGAACAATTGGAAAAAAATGGAAAAACAATAATGAAGTTTGAATGATTTATATTAAGCATTATGCAAAAATCAATTCAGGCGGATTCAACACTGAAGTGCAACAGATTTGTAATTATCAGTAAATACTTGAATTGGAGTTTTCCATCCAAGTAT
>JBDHXA010000073.1:0-14320 GCA_039810485.1 Chlorobiota bacterium
TTGGGTTGTTGAACTATGACACTTAAACCAACTCTTTATTTATTTCATCCGTTGCACTTCACTGTTGAATCTGCGAACCTCATTATTCAGAACATTGCGCTTAAAGAAATTCCCATCGGCAGTATTGTAACTGACACTGTTTGTTTGTCGTTGTTTCCGTTTCGATGCAGTGCTGGCACAACATAACCAATCAGCGAACCAACGGCTGCACCTGCTATAACATCCGATGGAAAATGCTTTCCAGACATAATTCTCATGGCTCCAACCATGCTCGCCGCAGTAATTGTGCAGCCCCAAACATACAGCGAATACTTTGAATCAGGAAAATAGTCGTCAAAAACAATTCCAGTAAAAACTGCCGAGGCAAAAGCAACGCAAGCATGACTTGAAAAAAACGAAAAGCGAACATCAGTATTGAGTTTTTTCTCAAGAGGAGCATCTGAATTATAGACAAACGGACGAATGCGCAATGCTGTTACTTTAGCATAAGAAGGCGCGGAAACAGCCCATAGCATTGTTTCGGCGTACATTGTTGAAAGAATTATCCAATCCTTTCTGACTTCATTCATAGATAAAAAACCGGCAGGAGCAATGATTATGCCGGTTGCAAGATAGTCGCTTGTCTTTGATACTTCTGGAGAATAGTTGCTTGCTGCCCAGCGGTCAAACGCATTTACATCGCCGCGTTGCAGCGATGCGACATCAAGAGCGGTTATCGCCGGCACACTCTGCTCTAACGATCTGGCGGCCAAACTGTTTGCAATACCGCCGCAAAGCATTAGCGATTCGCGCAGAAATACAAGCTTATATGGAGATGTTTGTGCTGATACATTGCCTAATTCGACAATAAATAAATAGACAATAAGAATGTAGCGCATGTAGAACCTTGTCATTTTTTGTGATTACTGCATATCTTCGTCGTCAGCATAACGCATCTTACTTCCAATTCCGGGAAATATAGCGCCAACCATGTCGCGATAAACCGATTCTGCCGTGTCATCATCCTTTGCAATTTTTGAGTTTTGATGCAGAGCGTCTAGTACAAATTCCATTGCAGCTGCAAGCTCAAGATGATTATCTGCGGCAATTTCAAGATATTTAGAAGCAATATCAGCTAAGGATGGCACGCGCGACAGCTCGTCAAAAAAATCTTTTGATGTCATGGTATCAGTTATTAAAATACTATTGCCCTGCTCGAACCAGCGCAGTATGAGAGAATAAGAATTCGCCGACTGTTCTTCACTTTGCTGCTTTTTCCTCCTTTTAATCAGCGGATCGGGAAAATACTTTGCAAATACTTCGCGAACCGCTTTGCCGGCTAATGCTTTTGCAACTTTCGCAGGACCTTCGTTTTCGCCCTCGAACACTAATTCAACTTTGCCGACAATTCCTGTAATTGCCTGCTGAATATCGCTAATTCTTGGCACAATCACCGTCTCACCGCAAAGAATTGCACGCCGCTCTGCGTTTGATACAATGACCTCCATAGTTGATATTGCAAGGCGTGCCGAAACGCCTGATGTTTGGTCTACAAAGTCGCTTGAACGCGCAATAAAAGCAATGTTTTCAACAATTTGCTTAAAATATAAAGGCATGGCAAGACGAAAGCTGGAATCTCTTTGCGTCCAAGCTTCTTGCGCTGTAATTTCCATGCTTTCTTCAATTTTGCGAGGATAATGCGTAAGAATTTGCGAGTCAATGCGATCTTTCAGAGGCGTTATAATATTGCCACGATGAGTATAATCTTCAGGATTTGCAGTAAATATCATGCATGCATCAAGCGGTATGCGAATATTGAAACCGCGAATCTGGACATCGCGCTCTTGCAAAATATTGAACAACCCAACTTGAATGCGCGGCTGCAAATCGGGCAGTTCATTTATTGCAAAAATCCCGCGATTGCTTCTTGGAATTATGCCGAAATGTATTGCTCCCTCATGCGAGTAGTGCAGACGCTGCGAAGCAGCTTTTATCGGATCTATATCGCCGATAAGATCAGCCATAGTTACGTCGGGCGTGGCTAACTTTTCTGCATATCTGTCCGTGCGGTGTAGCCAGTCAATTTCTGTTTCTTCGCCACATTCGTTTATCGTATCAATCGCAAATTTTGATATAGGCGCAAATGGATTGTCGTTAAGTTCTGCCCCTTTGATGATAGGCGTGTATTCGTCCAGAAAATTCAGCATCATTCGTGCAATTCGAGTTTTGGCTTGTCCTCTCAAACCCAATAAAAGAATATCATGTTTAGCTAAAATTGCATTCGATAATTGCGGTATTACAGTATCGTCAAATCCGATTATTCCTGGAAATAATCTCTCGCGCTTGCGAAGTTTTTGGATAAGATTGCGCCGCATTTCTTCTTTTACTGGTAAAACATTATATTTTTTCTTCCGAAGATCTCCTAATGTTTCAATTTTGGGTTTCATAGAATAATTATGTTCAATATCAATGAAAATGCGGCAGAATATTGCTGATCTGGCTTTTAATTATCAGTTTTTTCATATAACTTCTTAATTGCATCGGCATATTTTGCCTCTACAGATTTGCGCTTTACGCTATATTTTGGAGTCAGCTCACCTGTTTCGATGGTTAGCGGTTCAGCCAAGATTACAAAACGCCTGATACGTTCATATTTTGCGAAATCAGCAAGCCGCTCTGCAATTTCCTTTTCTATTAACGTATAAGCCAAAGAATGTGATGCTAATTCCCTATCAGGTAAATTAGCAATTTCTTGCAATTCATTTTTTAATTCTGTGAAGTTCGGGGCTATCAGAGCGCAACAAAACTCGCGTTTTTCTCCAATTAATATGCAATACTCTACATATTTGCTTTGTGCCACAGCGCTTTCTATAGGTAGAGGAGTAATATTTTTCCCGCCACTAGATACAAAAATATGTTTTTTTCTGTCTGTGATTTTTAGATTTCCGCTTGATGAGAACACGCCAACATCGCCTGTATGAAGCCATCCATCCTTGTCAATGGCCTCGTCAGTTGATGTAAGATCATTCCAGTAACCTTTCATTATATTCGGTCCGCGAGCTAAAATTTCTCCGTCATCCGCCAATTGTATTTCTACATTTGCCAACGGCTTGCCTACAGTTCCAATTTCTTCGCTTCCTTGGCGATTTGCAGTCAGAATTGGCGAAGATTCGGTAAGTCCGTATCCTTCAATTATCGCAAATCCAAGCAATGCAAAAAACACTGCTGTTTCGACAGGTAACGAAGCTCCGCCTGAAACGAATAAACGCAAGCGTCCGCCGAGTCGCTCACGAATTTTGGAAAATACAAGTTTGTCTGCCAAACGATATTGCATTTCAAGTAAAACACCGATATTGCCATGTTCGCGTTGTTTCAGAATATATTGCGCGCCAATACGCAGCGCCCAAGCAAATATTTTTTTCTTTGCCGGACTTTCTTTCTCGATAGAAGCAAGAGTGCGATGCCTTATTCTCTCAAACAATTGCGGCACGCTTGTCAAAATTGTAGGTTGCACTTCGCGAATATTATCTGGTACTCTTTCGATTGATTCTGCGAAAGCAGTAACTGCTCCGGAAGCAAAGGAACAATAAAATCCTGCAGTTCGTTCATAAGAATGGCATAAAGGCAAATATGAGAGAAACACATCTTGCGACGTTATAGGGATTGCTTGCAAAGTACTAAAAATATTTGCGCAAAGATTGCGATGAGTGAGCATTACTCCTTTGGGATTGCCGGTTGTTCCGCTTGTATAGATGATAGAAACTAAATTATCCGGCTCTACTTGAGCCGCCATGCTCGCAAAATAATTAGAACGCTCTTCAGGTGGCATTGCCTCATTGCCAATCATCATTATTTGGCTCATTGTCTTCACAAGATAATGACTGCCTTTAGCATCGTCGTTCATTACTATAATATGTCGTAATTCTGGCAGCTGAGGCAATGCTTTCAGCACTTTCCCGAGTTGAAAAGCATTCGAAACAATGATGCAAATTGCTCCGCAATTTTCATAGATATACTCAACCTGTTTTGCAGACAGCATTGGAAAAATGGGAACATCTGCCGCACCTATGCACGAAATAGCAAAGCTAACAATCGGCCATTCTAAACGATTTTCAGAAATAATGCCAACGCGGTCTCCACGCTTTACACCGATTTCTAATAAGCCGATTGCGAAGCACTCAGTCATTTCACGAAGCTGTTTGTATGTAATTTTCTCGTATTTGCCCGCTGCTTTGCGGCTATAGACCGGTTTCGAAGTATTTTCTTCTGTTCTAGTACGAGCCAAAAACATCTCGGCAATCGTTGAGAACTCAATCTGTACATTCATTTCATCATTATCCGTAAATAGTTATAGTGTTAATATAATTCTTCTGTTTTCTACTATGAAAACACTTAATATTTGAGCCCACTCCGAAAAGTCGAATATATTTCAAATCAAAGAAAACATGGTGAAAATGTACAGTTTTTACTCGTTTTATAAGAGAAAAACGGCAAAAAAGCGACTTTTTTAGCTCTTAGAAGAGATATTTTTTTGAAAAACAGCGAATCTTTCATCTGCAATTTTTATAAAATACCTTTTCGGAGTGGGCTCGTATTTCAATCTTTACATTTCGCTGTTCAACATGCGTTGCAATAAAAAAAGGGCTTCTTTTTATAAGAAGCCCTATAAATTTATCAGTAAAAGTAATTTTACTTTATCTAGTTACTGACATTTTGCCGATAAATGTTTGACCGCCGGCGGTCAAACGATAAATGTATGAACCTGAAACAACGGGTGTTCCATTTGAATCATTTCCTTTCCATTCTACGTTTTGAGAGCCAGCCGGTGTTTCGCCATCAACAAGAGTAGAAATAACGTTGCCTAACACGTCTAATATTTCAAGTTTAGCTTGCATGCGATCTGCTAAATAGAAATTAATTTGTGTTGTAGATGTTACAGGATTAGGTGAGTTTTGACCTAAAGCTACAGAAGCTGAGCCATCGAATGCGAATTCCAGAATATCTGAAATTGACTTACATGACTCTTGTCCGCTGCGATCTTGCTGCATTAAGCGATATTGATAGGTATTTCCCACTTCTACTCCTCCATCGAAGTAGTTGTAATCGCGAGTTACTGACGAGTTGCCAGAACCTGCTATAAATCCAAGCGATTGCCAATCAGAATTTCCGGTGGAAGACATAGTTCGGCGCTCTACAAAGAAACCGTTGTTATCTTCTTCCGATGCAGTCTGCCAATAAAGATCAATACCGCTATTGCGCTTATGACCATCAAAAAACGTTAGCTCAACAGGTACGGCTATACAATTTGCTGAGTCATACGTTGGAAACTGAGCAGTCGGTTTATTACCGAAATATGGACGCAACAATGGCAGCCAAGTGCCACGTGAGAATGTTGGAAAACCGCCATAGAAACTCGATGGATTATTTGGCTGGCCGCCGCCGACGGGCGCACCGTTTATATGGGTTAAATGTCCAAATGCCGGATTAGGAAGCGCCGTAAACTTAGTCCAAGCACCGCTAAATCGCGTATTTTCATATGCAAATACATTCTTATTTATTAGTTCGCCGGCAGAGTTTTTCTCACGGAAATGCTTGTCAGTATTTAGATGATAGCCGGAAGTTCCATAAGTTCCCGGCGGTTGATCATTATAATTTGTAATTACCTGACCAACGCGAGATTTTGAAGCGCCAAGCTGCATACCATCGAGACCAAGCTGACCAACCGAAACCCAATATTCACCCGGTTGCAAAACGATTGGATTATTAAATAAATAAGAAGAATATCGACCAAAAACTAAAGTTCTGTTTAAAACCTGATCGGTACCTCGCTCTCGCACAATAGTGCTTCCAGTAATAGGAGTAGAAGCTGGCGTTCCATTTTGATCGCGATATAATGAGAATGATACGGGATCGGGCGATTGATTTAATTCGCCAAACCATGCTTGAACGCCCTTAATTGTGTCTTGGTTATATACTGTAAAGCGCATTGCAATTTGACCTGAACCAGCTCCGTCGCCAAAAATGTAACGACCGTCGGCAATGCTTCCATGCGGCCAAGCCCAAGTAGCATAACCATAAGTGCTTAATCCTTTGCCATCAATGCGCTGCCCAAAAACAGGGGTAGTAAATTCCGGAATATCGTTTGTAGCTGTCGGAGGATCATAGCCCATAACCGGACCAAGACGCAAAGTTATTTTACTGTATGTAGTGTCATTTGACGGGTCAAGATCGCCTCCATTGACGAATATATATCCATTCACGCGATAATCGCCCGGTGGTGTTTTGCGCGCATCCCAATTCGGCATGGTTGATTCAACTTCCTGCCCAGGTTTCACAAAAGGAATAGGATAATTGCGACAATACACTTTCATTTGTGGATTCGATTCAGGAGTAATCTCGCAACGAACATTCACAGAAGATGTCTGTTGATTTGTATTATTCACTAGTTTGAAGCGAATTGGAATGCGAGTAGTTTGTGTTGCAGGAGCAATTGTGTATGGCCAACGCGCCTCGATAAGAGAAATCTCAACATCCGGCACCTCTGTTGCATAGAGCAATTTAACATTATCTACAAAGAAGTCATCGCGGTCGTCTGTCGGCTGCGGAGGATTTTGGCCTGTTTTAGGGTTATAAACGGCATCCACGCGCAAACGGAATCTGAAGTTCATCGCAGCTCTGTTTGGAGCGTAGATTACTGTATCTGGAATCTGCCAGAAATAACGGCTAAATTCCCAATCTTTACCATCATCAAAAGGATTAGCGCGCAATCCTTGTGCTGCTGTTAAAGCAGAATCTCTATCTGTTGGTCTTGAAGGATTGCTTGGCATATAACCGCGAACATAACCACCAAGTCCAAATATAGAAAATACTGCATTGTCGGTAACTGCGCTAGCGCCGCCACGGCGTCTATGAGTGCGCCAATTAAGGTCGTTATTAGACTGCTTGGCAATATTTTCTATTTCATCAGTACTTGAGCGAGCATATTCAAGGAACAAGTAATCCGGAGGATTTGGCGACATTGGTGCAGACAATAGAGGATTGCCATTATAAATAATGCGACCTTCTGGGCCTATAGCATTAGACGATGCCCAATCGCGAGCAAGATCGCCGGGAACTTTGCCTGTGCGTTCAACTGAAAACGATAAAACAGCGCCTTTAGTCGGGCGGTTTGGCAAGTCGCGAATGTCTATTGGGAAAGATCGTAATTGATCGCCGCCACGCTGTCCTTCAGGAATATCTCCGCTCAAAGTCCAGCGATTCATTCTTATAACCGGAGATTCGATTGTTGTTTGCTTGATATTTTGAGAAGCGACTAATTTTCTTGGTGGAGGCGGCAGATATGTATCTTGCTCGCCATCAGAAACTTCAGCATTCAGATTCACCCATTTTAGAACAGAAGGCATTGGAGTGCCATCTACAACGTGGAATTGCATTACATCGTCGTTGAAGCCATCGCTGTTTAAAAATGACAATCTGCGCATAACAAACATATCATACTTTACCGTATCATCGAATGGCCACTCATCGCCTAAACTGCGAAGCAGCGTATCAAGCGGTTCTACAAAAACAATTCCTCGCAAACGTCCTATATTATTGTCAATTAAGTCATTCGGCTCAAACACTGGAAAAGTTACGCGAACAAATCCATAAGGGGGCACGCCTTTCATTGGGCATGAGCCTGTGCCGGGATATGAAAGCGGATTAAAATTGGTAGCGCTTGCCATATAGCCATATTCTACCGTCGACAAACCGTTCGAGCAAGTGCCTGCTGTCAAGCACGTATTGCTTAAAGTAACCGCCTCTGGAGTATATACAGGAGGATTTACCAATATATCTTGACCGTTTGCATTTTTACGCTGCTCAGGAACCTGATTGATAATTCTAAATCTAACACGGAAATTCAGATCTTGTTTTTGATAATTAACGCCTGAAGGACGCGGCGGATTGGCTGAGCCAGGACCCTGAACATCGTTTGTTAAATTCTGGAAAATGGCGCGGGGACGAACTGCGCCCAGCTGAGGATGACCTGCAAAAAGCTCTATAAAATCAGGCGCAGTAATATTTCTTGTATAAGCATTAAGATCAGCTGTCGGGGACAACTCCCGTCCGAGGAATGATACCGTGCCAGGCACAACCCGCGCGACGTTCTTCCATTGCTTAAACCTTATTGCTAAATTATTTGTTGGGGTTTGAAACTGATGTCCGCTTGGACCTTGCATGTTCACATTCGGCTGTTGCCCTTGCCCAGACATATATTGAGATGACTGCGGGTAAGACGTCTGATATTCAGTTTGTGCCAGATTCGAATTGCAATTCGGGTAGCCGTAAGAATAATGACGCGCATAGCCGCGAACGCCTATTGTAGAGTTGAGGCGTGCAATCTCATCGGCAGTAACAATAGTGGAACCTACTGCAATAATACCGTCCATGCGCTCATAGAAAAAGTAAACCGAACTGTCAGCTTCATCCATAGTAACTTGGAAATTATACCACATTTGCAAGTTGTCTTTTTGGAAGTTGACAGTGCCTTGACGATAATTTTTTGTGCCAATTGGTTGGAAGTTTTTGAAGTAAACAATACAACGACGTGTTCCATCTGGATTGTTGGCAACTTTATACCAAACCTGCCCTTTATCCTTGTCTTCGCGGACTGGGTCCTGCGAGCATTGCAAGTCGTCCCACAATGGAGCTATAATAGGAGAATAGCGCAAATCTGGATTATTTCCCTCGATGTTAGGATTACCCAACGAATTGCTCAACTGCGGATTGTTGGGAGTGCGAATGCCAGCAAACTCACTGCCAGGATATCCACCGCAAGCAACGTATGTGTAGCCATAATCATCGGGAGTTCCGTCAGAAAGTCCATTGCCTATTGCCGGACGCGACGAATAGGAATTAGCTGTTATATTCTCTTCACGATAGAAGTTATAACAGTCGTTTGAACCAGCGGGAATTGTCCTATTACCGTTGTTGTCATATACATACCGTGTATTAGACAAAACTATAAGACCATTCTGCGACACATAAAAACTGTCGTAGCGAACACCGTTGAAAAAGAAAGGAAAACCTATTTTTATTGGACCTGCTAATGCATTGTTTGTTGAATCAGCCATATTCCCTGGATTGCGAAAATACGGTTTTCCATCATCGGTCGGATATACTTGATTCGGACCGGAAACGATGCGTTTCCACTTTATTTTTTCGGCAGGATCGCTATCTGTATCATAATTTAAATATGCCTTGTACAAATCTGGACGCCAGCGATCGCCGGCTTCGTCATCGCTGTCTACGATATAATAACCGGTAGATACCGCCGGATTATACTTATCTGGTCGGTTATTTGTCGAGTTCGGTACAGTAATCGTAGGAAATTGAGTGAACGGAACAGGAAAACTTCCTCCTTGAAGAAAACTTTTCCGCTGTACATCGTCTTCCTTACCACCGGCGAAAGCGACTTGTACCGATGCGCATAAAAGCGCAATCAGTAAAATTTTTCCTTTCATAAAACACCTCATAAGGTTGGTAAAAATGTAAAAAACGGCTTGTAATTTATGTATTTATGTATATTTCTGTTAAAAATTAAGAAAGTAAACTTCGTCTAAACAGCTAAGTTGTGAAAAAAAAATGAATTATCCAAAATATATGTCATGAAATCTTATTGTAGTTTCTTTACAAATGTGTTGAGAGCTTTTGGGTACAAATTCTTTTCTTCTGTCTTGATTTTTGCTTCAAGCGTTTCAATTGTTTCGTTAGACGCCAGAATTATATGTGATTGCTCGAGTATCTCGCCATGATCATAGAACTCATCTACGAGGTGGACTGTTGAGCCGGAAAAAAGTTCCTTGTTTTCTATAACTCGTTGGTGTACAATCCTCCCATACATTCCTTTGCCTCCATATTTAGGCAGTAATGCAGGGTGAATATTCAATATATTATGCGCATAGCATTTGCAAATGGTTGCTGGCATTAGTTTGTTATAGCCAGCCAATGCAATCACTTTCACATTAAATTCTTTTAACAAACCGAGCATTGCCTTGTCATAATCCAATTCTTCAGGGTGTGTTTTAGCACTTATATGTATAAAAGGAACGCCGAATTTTTCTGATACGATTCGAGCCCCGCACATCGAATTATTAGAGAGCAGAACAACTACTTTGTAACTAGATTCAGCTTGCAAGCCAAACTCTATTAGTGCTTGTGCTATTGTGCCTGCTCCGGAAGCAAAAACAGCTGCGCGGACTTTGTCCTTTTTATTGTTTGCTACCGTTTCATACGCCATCCGTCATCTTCCCGTTCAAAAATCCAAGCTGCGATCTTTCCTTCATCAATAGCAGCAAAATTATTCCAGTAAATCGCGTTATAATAGTATCGAGAGCTTGTATCATTTTTAGAATGAAGCGACGTTTCACTTTGGATACGATTTAATCTTTCCTGCCAAGACACAAAATTTTTAGGACGAAGGTCTATCCATCCTTCATAGCACCATTTTTCGATATTTTGGCGCGTAAGCTCAATTTCTTTCATTCCTCGACGAGAAGGGATAATAACTTCATTTCCTCGCAAATAGCTGATACCATCAGGCATCAAAACAACCAAACCGATTGACAACATCTCAGATCGAAGCGATTTGTCAGCTTCTATTAATTGCTTGGCTTTTTGACTTAACTCTTCCGGCTGTACATTCACAACATAAGCAAAACTGCCTGCAATTCGCTTCAATATATTTGCTTCAAACAATAATTTTGACAAGCGAGGCGGTCCGAGCATTTCAAAAGCAATACTCTCAACTCCCGACTGTTGCTCTAAAGATTGCAGATGAGACAATGCCTCGTTTCTCAAAATGCCTCCTCGGTATGTTGGGCCCATAACAGAGCCATCTAAGGCGGCAATAATGTCTAAGCCGGTATTCCCGCCTCGTAATTCTTGGATTGCAGCATCTGCAATTTCTTCTGGCGTTACAATTTCCATCTGACCGAGCGCGCTGATTGTTTGAAATTCAGCGCGAGCAAAAATGCCATTCTCGCCAGTGTCAATAAACACTGAACGCACATTCCCGTCTAACTTAGCAACTCCTTCCGAATCATCAAATCGAAAATATCCATTTACAGTTTTTGCATTTTCTGGCTGCATATCAACCAAGGGAATTGCGCGTCCTTTCCGTTTCACATCATCATAGCTTATACGCTTCCAAGCAATGGCGGCACTTGGCTTAATTTCTTTTACTATTGGCCCGTCGGGTGTGCGCGCCATCAGGAACAATAATAATGTCTGAGCACCGGCAACAGCAGATTTTGCAAGCAAAACACGAGACGGCTTTTCTTCGCTGTGAGTAAAAGGAATATTCAATCCCATTCCGCCAGTGCCGCTTGTTCCAATTTTGAGATAAACTGAAGCTGACACATCTTTTAATCCGCGATATAGTATTTGTATATGCCGAGAAAGCTGTGGTATATACATGCTCGCCAGCAAACGCTCCACACTTTCTGTTGAGGCAGCTCCATCGGCGTCAATCTCTCCAAGAATAGTGCGAGATGACGAATAAATATCTTGATACGCAATAGCAGTGGCAGTATTCACACAATCAATAACAGCATCGGGACGCGTTGATATTAACAAGTCATAAAGCGCAGAAGATTTTAAGATTTCATCTGTCAGTTCATCTGCCACATCTTTAACCAAACAAGTTCTATTGGTCTTATCAGCAATAATTTGATCGCGTGGAATATCTTTCCATTCTGTTCTTACGAACATATTGCCCCATCGAGGCTCAAACGTTTCGGGCGAAACGAGAGGAAACTCTTGGCGCATGCTTTTCGCAGCTTCTTCGGCTTCCGACTGTTTTAACGATGTTATAATTATTCTTTTAGGCTTAAAATCCATCAGTCGCCGGCAAATTGCCAAACCAACTAATCCCCAACCGCCAAGAACTAAAATTGTCGAATTATATATCTGCATAAATGTATGTCTGCTCCTATTTTCTTCATGCTATACGGCTATTATTTTGCATTTCTTAACTCGAATTGCAACATTTTCAGCAAAAATACGGGAATTTTATGCTTTGGGCATTTGTTGCTTCTATTTCTCTTAAAATTGCAAACTATAACGTTGCATCATACAATACCTTTTCAGATCATCTTGTCATTAGCCTCGTATTTGTCTATATAAAAGAGAATTTCAATTGTTTAGCCGTATTTTTGCCATGCTAATTATGAGCCCACTCCGAAAAGGTATTTTTATAAAAATTGCAGACGAAAGATTCGCTATTTTTCAAAAAGCATAATTATTCTACCTAAAAAAGTCGTTCCTTTGCCATTTTCCTCTTAAAAATGAGTAAAAACTATACTTTTTTACTATGCTTTCTTTGATTTGAAATATTGGTCGACTTTTCGAAGTGGGCTCAATTATTAAATAATTGCTTTTTTTGTTAATAATTTCTATTGTTTAAATATGAAGTTACAAATAAACGAACTTGTTAAATTACACGCTGCAACGATTAATGCTGCAACAGAAGCGAACCATTCTCGAACGTTTTATGCTCATTGGCCGGAAGCGCCCAGCGGCAAGATTTACGGCGAATCTGCTAATGCTGACGGACTTGCTGAATTTCAGAGTTGTCTGAATAAATCTTTTTCTGAACTTGGTCAAAAAGGCGCTGCTGAATCATGCGGCAAAGAACAATCTCCTTATGGATTTCCTCTTGGAGTAATATATCCAAAATTTGATGCCGACACATTAGTTCAACGCGCTTTAGACGCTCAATTATCGTGGCGTAAGTTTACCCCCGATGAGCGAGCCGCTATTTTACTTGAATGTTTGGAGCAAGCCGCAAAACATTTTTTTGCCATTGGCTATGCAACAATGCACACGACTGGACAAGGATTTATCATGGCGTTTCAGGCATCCGGACCTCATGCTTTTGATCGCGCTCTCGAAGCTATAGTTACCGCTTTGGAAGAACAAAAGAAATTTGCAGATAAAGCTGATTGGAGAAAGCCGGCAGGCAAAACAGAAATTGCTGTAGAAAAGCGCTATCACATTGTGCCAAAAGGTATCAACGTAACTATTGGCTGCTCTACTTTTCCGCTTTGGAACTCTTTTCCCGGAATATTTGCAAGTTTGACAACAGGTAATACCTCCATTGCGAAAACACATCCGGGAGCTATACTTCCAATGGCTATTTGTATTTCAAGCTTTAGGCAAACACTTGAAAAGATTGGCGTAGATCCCGACATTATTCAGCTCGCCGCAGACGATGCAAATGCGCCTCTTACACTACCGCTTGCCTTGCACCCTGACGTTTCACTTATTGACTATACCGGCAGTTCGAAATTTGGCAGCGAGCTAGAACGGCAAATTGCAGGTGCAAACAAACAGATTTACACTGAAAAAACAGGAGTAAATTGCGTCATTATTGACAGCGCTGACAATCTCGACGCTGTTCTTGAAAATTTAGCTTTTAGCTTGTCGCTTTATTCCGGGCAAATGTGCACAGCACCTCAGAATATATTTATTCCAGCCGATGGCATAGCATCGCCTGACGGAATTATTGCGGCTAACGGCATAGCTCAAAAATTAACGGAAAAAATTGACGCCATCGCTTCGAATGAAAAAGTTGGTCCTGGAACTTTTGGAGCTATTCAAAATGAGGCAACAATCAACCGTATCAACGATGCGGCAGCTTTAGGCGAAACGATACGCTCGAGCAACAGCGTTGCACAGGCAGGATTCGAAAATGCTCGCACAGCATCTCCTTTGATTGTATTGGTTTCTGAAACCCAAAACAACATTTATGAAAGAGAATGGTTCGGTCCAATTTCTTTCATAATACCAATATCTTCTTTTGAGGCGGCAGTTGAAAAGACAGCATTGCTTGCGAAAGATTACGGAGCGCTTTCAGGAGCAATTTATACTACAGACAGCTCAAAAATGGAATATGCTGAGGAAATTCTCATTAATGTAGGAGTTCCAGTTGCATTTAATTTTACCGGTCCAATTTGGATAAATCAATCAGCCGCTTTCAGCGATTTTCATGGAACCGGCGCAAATCCAGCCGGAAGCGCCTCATTTGCCGATTCAGGATTTGTTTCCACTCGTTTTTCTATTGTAGGCAGCAGAAGGAAATAAACTTCTGCAAAGGCAATATTTTCAAAGGGACAAATATATTTGTCCCTTTTTTTCTGTCAAAGTTTTTATTAACGATTTGTTCTGCGATTTATACGTTAAGTATTATTGCATACATTGTATGAGCCCCCTCTTCAAAGGGTGTTTATTTTATTGAAGGAAGTTAAAATAAAGATAATAAAATTCTTTATTTTATTCAAAAGTCCATGCAAAACAACAA
>JBDHXA010000074.1:0-14205 GCA_039810485.1 Chlorobiota bacterium
TAAATAAAGAGTTGGTTTAAGTGTCATAGTTCAACAACCCAACGACGAGTTTATCACAAACGGAGCACAATATGCCTAGCGGCTATACACACCTAATCCAAGAGCAAAGATACGAAATTGAAACCATGCATCGAAATAAATTTTCATGGCGAAGCATTGTAGCAAATCTTGGCGTTTTTGCTTCTACTCTCTGTAGTGAATTGCGCCGCAATAAAGGCGAAAGAGAATACTTGCATAAGCAAGCACAATCGAAATATAAAGAGCACAACCGCCGCCAAGACAAAGCCCTCAAATTCAAAGGCGAGCTGCTCTCTATTGTAGAGGATTATCTATGTTTCGACTTGAGCCCGGAGCAGATTTCATACGATCTTTTGCGCACCGGCAAGAGCATCAGTCATGAGCGTATTTATCAACATATTTGGTCGGACAAGATAGCATCAGGCAAATTGCACCAGCAACTTCGCAATTCGCGCAAGAAAAACCGAAAGCGGGGCCATGTCAAAGAGTTTAGCAATCATGAAACCATAGCGAAATCATTATCAGCCGAAACATATTTTTGCCATCCATATCACTCTTGGGAGCGCGGAACAAACGAGAATGCCAATGGACTAATCAGACAGTATTTCCCTAAAAAGCGAGAGTTTCTATCAGTAGAAGATGATGAACTTACAGAGGCAATGAGACGCATAGACAACCGTCCAAGGAAAATACTTGGATGGAAAACTCCAATTCAAGTATTTACTGATAATTACAAAAGTGTTGCACTTCAGTGTTGAATCCGCCTCTTTATTTTAACTTCCTTCAATAAAATAAACACCCTTTTAAGAGGGGGCTCATATATATAATCGCGAATATAAAATGATTTCAAGATTTGATATGATTGTCTGGGGCAAAGTACAAGGCGTCGGTTTCCGATGGTTTGTGCTTTGCAATGTAGAAACTCTTGGCAATAAAGGATTTGTAGAAGATCTTGAAAACGATGAAGTGCACATTGTTGCAGAAGGTAATGAAGATACGCTTTTACAATTTGCGAAGATGCTTCAAAAAGTCCGGTTCGCGCAACAATATCGAAGCAATTTTTGCGTTATCACAAAGCACTTGGATATTTTTCAAACTTCGCAATTCAAGGCGAAGAGAAGAGCTCTTTTGAGCGAGCTACATTCTCCTAATCATAGATTGATTTATACAATGAAAACGAAAAAAGAATTAAAAGACGAGTATAAGCAAATAAAACATCAAATGGGAGTATTCCGCATTCGCAATAAAACAAACGGAAAATTCTTTATCGGTCGCAGCGTCCATCTTGACGCAATGTGGAATCGTTCCAAAATGCAGCTTAATTGGGGCAATCATCCAAATATTGCTTTGCAGCATGATTGGAAACTCTTTGGTGAATCATGTTTCACGTTCGAGGTTGTTTCAGATATCAAACATAAGGAAAATACAAATGAAATAGATTATCAACATGAAATTAAGCTATTGGAAGAAATGATAATAGACGAAATGACAGCAGAGGAAATCGCTCTGAAATATTAACAAATGAATTCTCTTGCACTATATTGGTGCCGTTCATCGTCAATACATTGAGCTGTGATATTCTTTTTTTTTCCTGCTACGAGCACTCCATTTAATATTGCTGGCATCTTTTTAAATCATGCTTTTAATGACAGCATATTCACCGTAATTTAACACAACAAACGCCTATTGTATTCGTTTCTACAGAAAATACCACACAATCTACAATCACATTACATTTAAAGAGGTTACACCATGAATAAGCGTTTGGTGTCTGGCTCCATTGCCCTTGTCGGACTTGGAATTATAGCCGGAGTAATTTTAGTATCTCATTTCAACGGCTCGGCCATAACGTCGCTTTTTGCTGGCGGCATTAAAAATATTGGAGCAAAAAATCCTCCTGTTGTTGCAGGAGCGCAAGCAAAAGCTATCAATGATGCTTTCGTAGCTGCAAGCAAGGCAGTAAATCCGATTGTGGTAAGCATTAGCGTAGTTGCTGAAAAAAAAATCGCATCGAATCCGCAAATGCGTGAATTTTTCAAATTTTTCGGCGATCCGCGATTGCCCGGAGGCGGCGGAGATGATAGCGAAGGCGATGATGGAGGCGGTACTCAGCGAGTTGAAGGTGCCGGCTCTGGAGTAATCATTTCTGAAGACGGTTATATTTTAACGAACAACCACGTTGTGGAAGACGCAAAAGATGACGGCATAAAGGTAATTATGCATGATCGCAAAGAATTTAAAGCCAAACTAATCGGCCGCGATCCTTTGACTGATATTGCAGTTCTCAAGATAGAAGCGGCTAATTTGCCGGCAGCTCATTTCGGCAATAGTGATGAAGTGCAGATAGGCGAATGGGTTATAGCCGTAGGCAATCCTCTCGGACTTCGCTCGACTGTAACAACAGGCATTATAAGTGCTATTGGTCGCGGACAACTGAATTTGAATAAAGACCGCTATGCCGTTGAAGATTTTATTCAAACGGATGCCGCAATAAATCCGGGAAACAGCGGCGGCGGATTATTCGATCTTGAAGGTAGCTTAGTTGGCATCAATACGGCAATTGCTTCGCAAACCGGCTATTACAGCGGCTATGGATTTGCAATTCCCGTGAATTTGGCTAAATCGGTTGCTCTCGACCTCATCGAAGACGGCAAAATTGATAGAGGATACATCGGAGTTTCCATCCGCTCGGTAGACGAAATCACGGCCAAATCATACAAACTCAGCGATATATCTGGCGTTGTCGTAGAAGATGTGCTGAAAGGTTCTCCTGCCGAAAAAGCAGGCGTTGAGCGCGCAGATGTTATTCTTGACATAGACGGCGTTGCCGTCAATACTTCAAATGAATTGCAAAGCCGCGTTACAATGCATCGAGTTGGCGATGTAATCAAACTCAAAATTTGGCGCGACGGCAAAACTATTTACAAAAACGTAACATTACAGCCAAGAGACGGCGAAAAAGTCGCTTCAGCAAAAGCCGGCGAATCAAGCGGCAACGAAGATATAGACAGCAATAAGCCCATAACATTCAAAACGCTTGGCTTTACTGTAGCTCCATTGACAGAAAAACAAAAAAATGACAATGATATAGAAAGTGGGGTTTCTATTTCGAAAGTTGATCAATATAGTGCTGCAATAGAACGAGGTCTTGCACCAAACGGAATAATTTTGAAGGCAGATAAGACGCCAGTAACAAACCCTGCGCAATTCAAAAAACTTATTGAAGCAAAACGCGGTGATGTTATTCGTCTGCAAGTGAAATATAAAGATGGAACACGTCTTGTTTTTCTTGAGATCCCCAAAGAGAACAGCTAAATTTTCATTAACGATGCCAATGCAAATTTTGCAAACAGTTTGAATAGCAGGCAGTTTTTCCGTATATTTGCACTCTTTTTTATATATAAGCGGTACGCAAGATGAATCCAAACAGCACTTATATCGTCAATCCGGTTCTGGTTCGCATGAAAGAGTCATCAAGAGGCAGCATTTACCAGTCAATAGTAGCGATAGGAATGCGCTCGCGTCAAATAAATGACGACATTAAAATGCAACTTGCCGCAAAAATGGAACATTTGGACAATGACAACGAGGATACCGATACGCCAAATCTCGACAAACTTGCTGTCAGTCGTGAATTTGATGTGCTTCCAAAACCTACATTTATGGCAATGCGCGAAATTGTAGACGAAAAGCTGACTTTTCATTTCCCTGTAGAATAATAACAAGAAAATTTCTTCTTCAAAAGCCGACACACGCTTTTAGCGTCTGTCGGCTTTTTTTCAATGGAGTTATGATATGAATTTTTCTGGAAAGCGAATCATCTTAGGAGTGTGCGGCAGCATAGCCGCCTACAAAGCGCCTTTATTAGCGAGAGAAATTATTAAATATGGCGGCGAAGTTCGCGTTGTTATGACTCGTGCAGCGACGAAATTTGTTGCGCCGCTTACTCTGCAAAATCTCACGAAAGCTCCGATTATTATTGAAATGTTCGACTCTAGTATTCAATCAGGCGGCTCGTGGCATATTCATTTAGCGCGTGAATGCGATGCGATGATTATTGCGCCAACATCGGCAGCCACACTTTCGCGTATTGCGACGGGATTATGCGATACGGCTCTTATTACAACTGCACTCTCTCTTCCACAAAGCGCACCTCTTTTGTTAGCTCCAGCAATGGATTCTGAAATGTGGCTGCATCCGGCAACGCAGCGCAATGCTGCCCAAGTTCAGTCAGACGGAGCAATAGTAATATCTCCTTCAGATGGAGATTTAGCCAGCGGATTTTCTGGCATCGGACGCCTTCCTGATATTGACGTTCTGCTTGCCGCATTGAGCGAAGCTTTGAATTTGCCCAAATATCAATATAAAACCCCCGAAACGTTCATTTCAGATGACAGCGAAAACCGCTTTGCAGAAACTTCCACAAGACCGTTACAAGAAACTATTGAAAATGACAAGTTGAATGCCGAATTAGCTTTTGTGGAAATTAAGCGAGAGTATTCTGCCGCACAAGCTGAAAGAGCGCATAAAACAAAAAATACAACAATTGAAGCAGATTTTTTAAAAGGGAAAAAAATTATTATAACTGCAGGACCAACATATGAGAAAATTGATGATGTGCGCTTTATAGGCAATTTTTCTTCAGGCAAAATGGGATTTGCTCTTGCCGAAGTTGCCTCAAATGCCGGCGCAAATGTAACTCTTATTGCTGGACCAGTGCAACTTTCAACTCCACAAGGAGTTCGCCGAATTGATGTTACTTCTGCCGCAGAAATGTATGCTGCTGTTTCCTATCAATTCTCTCAATATGACTGCGCTGTTTTTGCTGCCGCAGTAGCTGATTTTACTCCAGTAAATCCAACAATAGGGAAGATAAAAAAAGAATCCATATCCAATGAATTTGATTTGCGCCTAGAGCAAACTCGTGATATACTAGCCGAAATGGGAAAGTGTAAAGCTGCTCATCAAATTATTGCGGGTTTTGCGCTTGAGTCAGAGAATGAAATTAATAACGGACGAAAAAAACTTGCAGCCAAGAATGCAGATTTGATTATTATAAATTCTGTTAATAAACATGGTAGCGTCTTTCAAAGCGATGAGAATACAATAACAATTATTTCTCAATCAAAACCGGATCGCCCTTTGCCACGCATGAGCAAAAAGGAATGTGCTATGGAAATACTAAGAAGCATAGCAGAGCTGCTTTGAAACTGCATAATTAAAATTTATCCTTTCTTTGCGGTTGTTGATTTCAAAATTCGAGCCGAACAAAGCTTACAGCAACGAATTGACAAATGACATTTTGGCTGATTTTTTAGCAAAATTTTTGCATCATCTTTAACTTTTTTCCTAAAAATGTGTCTTAATACAAAATAAACGGTCTTTTTGATAAAAATTACGTAGTACTACGTATTGCTTTGTACTATACAATTTTCCGAATTTTGCAGATGAATTATTGAGAATGTTGATTTACCATTGATTCCAATACTAAAAAACATTCTTGCAGCACTATTTAGCATAGATTATGTCAGCCGCACTTCGTCTCTCGTCCGATCCAAGTTCGTATAATATTCGGCATATTGTCATTGCAATTGACAACAATGCCACTTATCGCCTATTGGGTGTTATTGGCGAATTAGATGCGCTTGGGGTAAAAATAGAGCGCATTATTATGCCTAACTCTATTCTGGGCTATGCGCCTATGGAATCTTTGCAGGAGATTTCAAATCTTGAGGATGTGGCTTCAGTCCGCGAGTTGTATGATTGATTTGGCGGATTCAACACTAAAGTGCAACATTATTGTAATTCTCTGTAAATAATTGGAAAGAAAACTCCAATCCAACTATTTACCCAGAATTACAATTTTATCAAGATTTTGGAAAAAAGATAATTATCACGCCGAGCCCTCGATTGCGTTTATTGGAAGCAAAGAGGAATAGCCGACAAATAGCAAACAGTTAGGCAAGAGAGCAACATATAGATATAGTTTAGGGAAACTTTTTCATAATTTGCATTTTCGCCCTTCGCAAATCAGTCGTCAGCCGACATATCTTCGGGACCATTGTCAATTTTTACTGGATAATTACCTGTAAAACAAGCATTGCAATAATTTATGCCATTTTTTTGCGGCACGGACTTCATCAAGCCGTCAACTGATAGATAATGCAATGAGTCAACACCGAGTGCTTTACCAATTTCCTTTTCATTTGCATAATGATTGGCAACAAGCTCTTCACGGCTCGGAAAGTCCATTCCATAAATACAAGGATGAGTTACTGGCGGCGAAGTAATGCGCATGTGTATTTCAACCGGCTTTGCCTCTCGAATAAGATTGATAAGCAATCGCGATGTGGTTCCACGCACTATCGAATCATCAACAACCACTATCCTACGCCCTTCGAGCACTCCGCGAACCGTGTTAAACTTGGTCTTAACCTTAAATTCACGTTTATCTTGACCGGGAGCAATAAATGTGCGCCCTACATAGTGGCTACGAATTAGGCCTATCTCAAATTTTGTATTGTAACCAAGCTTATTATTCACTGCGGCAAATCCTAAGGCAGCAGTATTGCCGCTGTCTGGCACGGCAATTACAGTTACCGCCTCGTCTTTTGTAGGCTCAACATGACTTTCTTCGGCAAGATTTTTTCCAAGTTTGCGGCGTACTTTATCAACATTATGACCGAATATTTGACTGTCTGGACGAGAAAAATACACATATTCGAATATGCAATGCCGCGCTTCCGGTGTATTCTCTTCGATGTTAAAGGATTTTATTTCGCCGGTGATTAGTGTTTCATTGTCTATCATAACAATCTCGTTATGACGCACATCGCGCACATATTCGGCGCTAATTATGTCGAGAGCGCATGTTTCTGATGTTGCAAAATATGCATAATTTCCATTAGGATTTTTCTTTCTGCCGATGCATAACGGGCGAAATCCGTGAGGGTCGCGTGCGGCAAAAAGTGCGCTATCAGTAAGCATTACAAGAGAATATGCGCCTTTTGCAATGCAGAGCGCTTCACGAATTTGCTCGATTTGCAATTGCTTTTTGCTCCGTGCAATTAAATGAAGAAACAACTCGCTATCCGTCGTTGTTTGGAATATTGCCCCCTCATATTGCAGCTCTTTACGCAAAGCAGTTGTATTTGTAAGATTACCGTTATGAGCTAAAGCAATGCCGCCTGCACGATACGTTGTGAAAAAAGGTTGGATATTGGCTGTGGATGAACCGCCTGTTGTAGAATAGCGATTATGTCCTATTGCAGAGAATCCGGCAAGTTTATCGGTTAGTATTTTTTCGTCAAAAATATCAAGCGCCAAACCTTCATCTTTATGAATATAATAATGGAATTTCTGACGCTCGACGTTATATCGCTGCGCTACAATTCCTGCGGCTTCCTGACCTCGATGCTGCAATGCATGAAGCGCATAATATGACATAACAGAAGCTTGCGGATGATTATAAACGCCGATAATGCCGCAATTACACTGAGGTTTGTCTATTTCCGGAAAAGAAGATGAAGATTTATTGACAGATTGTAAAATGAAGTCGCTTGAAGCCATGCGTAGAATTTCGCGAGGAAGTTGTGGATATTTCACAGCGAAATTACGACATTTTCGAAGTATATCGAGTTTTAACGTTTGCTTAAGCTGCTTCGTTCGATAACGAACTCTATTCTGCGATTTTGGTGGCGGCCTTCTTCTGTTGAGTTCGACATCACAGGCAGAGTTTCTCCGTAGCCATTGGCTGTCAATCGGTTATAAGAGATTCCTAAGTCGTGGATTATGGCTCTAACTGCCTCGGCGCGTTTTTGCGAGAGTTTTAGATTCAGATTTTTATCATTGCTGCGATTTACTGAATCGGCATGTCCCTGAATCTCAATATTCATAGAGGGATATGCTTTCAAAAGTGTTGCAACTTTGTTGATTATTTCCATATATTCCGGCTTGATTTCCCATTTTCCAGTTTCTGTAAGAATGCGAAGCTTCGACACCCAGCTAAAATTAGCGGGATTTAATTCGAGATTATCTTCTGCATGATCCGGCAGACAAATCCCGTTTACAGTTTCTACTTCTTTGGTGTATCCTAATGCAAATGCAGTATTCCAATCGCTGCATGCTTCATTTTTTTTTGAATGAAGATATTCTACAAGCCCGCGTCCAAAATATGCTTCGGCATACTCGCGGTCAATGTTTATTGCATTGGTGTAATCACGCTCCGAGAAAGCATAGTTTTTGCAATGATAATAGGCAGTTCCACGATTTAAGTATGCTTCGGCAAGCTGCGAGTCAAGCGATAAGGCCTTGTCATAATCAATAAAAGCGCCTACTGTGTCTTTTATGAAAAATTTTGCCACTCCCCTATTGTTGTAAGCCTTGGCTAAATCGGGATTGATAGATAATGCTAATTCGTAGTCGGACATTGCGCCGCTTACATTTCCTTCTGAAAATTTCACATAACCACGGTTAACGATAGCTTTAGCATGGCGCGGATTTATAGAAAGCACTTTTGCATAATCGCTCAACGCTCCTTTATGGTCTCCGAGAGCAAATTTGTTTAAACCGCTATTATTTAAAACTTCAACATCATCGGGCGAGCTTTTGACAAGCGAATCTAAAATAGCTAATGCTTGAATATATCGCTTTTTGTCGTAGAGAAATATTGCGCGATTCAAAGCTTCGTCATCAGCTAGCAACGAAAATGTTGGAAGAGCTAAAATAGCAATTGCAATGAGCAATTTCCACGAAAAACTGACATGCAATAATTTGAAGCACATTTTTGTTGATTTGACAGTAAAATACATTTTCAAGATATAATTTTATTACAAACCTAAATGATGCGCAACTCACATGCAATACGTAGTAATACGTATTTTTTATGATTTTCGCAATTTTTGTTATAAAAACAAAGGATTTTACCGTGTAAAAACAATAGCAGGCATGTTTTTTCTACTGAGTTCGTATGGTAAACAACAGAAAAACCGTAATTGCAGCGACGGCAACAACCGTGATGGGTTCTATAATTTCGTGAAAAAAGCTGCTTGGTAGTGGCGGAATGGCAGCGCGAGCAAAGTCGTATCCCCCATTTTCTATCAAGACAACATCTTTTTCGGCAATGATGTCATGATACATTTGCGGAGCAATCGAAATATTTGTCAGACGACCTGATTTATCAATGCTCGATTCGGCTATTGCAACTGTGCATATTCTTAGAAGCGAGTCATCGGACTCTTTCAACCGCTCATATCGCACCCCAAACTCAGCAAATCCTATTGTTATTGAAGCTGTATCCAAGTGAGTAAGTAAAACTCCTTTGCACTCCTCAGCAAGCCGTACTCGCAGAAGCCAAGCTGCATTATGATTAGTGATGTAAATGGAAGAATTGTCGCCGGTTGTCCAACAGATCTTCAGTGCAGTTTCGCGAATTAGGGAGTCGAGAACAGCAAAATTCGTTTTATTCTCGGCAGATGCCGCAAACAAAGAGGCTAAAAAAATTAGATATGCTATCGATAATCGCATAGACAACGTAATTTTGCAAACGACAACGTAATGCGTTGCGCTCAAAATAATGCAACCACAATAATTCTTGATAATGCCATGATAATTCTAACGCGGATTAATGGCGAGCAAATCACGGTAAATACCGAAGAAATCGAGACAATCGAAACCTTCCACGATACAACTTTAACGCTACGAAGCGGCAGAAAAATAGTTGTCTGTGAAAATACCGATGAAATCATTCGCAAAGTTATAGAATACAAGCGACAAATACTCGATGTGGCGGATAAATACATTCAAAATCAAAAGTAATTTGTTCCTTATAGGTAGAATTTGCTTTTTAGCAGCATTTGCATGCATTCCTAGGCTCTATGGTCAAATTTCAATAATTGCTTCCGACCCGTTAAGCGCTCCGCATTTTCTTCAAATCAGCACTGAGAAAATTGCAAATACATTCATTTTTAGCGGGATATGCGATGCATTATTAACTTTGCCGGCAGGTTCGCTGTCTATTCGGCAAAATTATCGCGGCGTTGCAATACGAACTGGAGCATCTTCTTTTCGAGACGATCAGCAGCTAACCGCAGAATATTCTCTCCCTATTTCTGACACAACATTCAGCTTAATTGCCAAAGGATTTTGGCAGCTTTCGAAAGACAGTCGAAGTATTGGTTTGTCCAGCTTGTCTATTGCAGGAGGAGCCGTCGGTTCAAATTGGCGGCTAAACCAACATTCATCGGCAGGCATGTTTGCTGGCGTTGAAAATATGACTCAGCTTGGTATGGCATCGCCAGGCGCATTATTTGGCTTAAATACAGATTTTCGCAGCATAGATCTTGGTGATTTTACTGGAGATTTTATCTTTAGCTCGTCGTATGCAAAATTTGACCACGATCGTTCCAATACCGACGTTGACATCACAGCAATTGCAGAACGACCTTCTGAAAATGGAAATTTAGCACGGTTGGCAGCTTCATATCGTCGCATCGGACGCGACTACTACCTGCCAATAGGTACAGACGGAGTTTTAGATATTGAGAGCAGAGTGGAAAATCGCGCTGAAATTACCGCCGAAGTTAAGCAGCCAATTTACGATAATATTCTTACAGCAGAAGGTCAGGCATTTTTAGGGAATATTATTGTAAACCGCCAATTCTTAACACCGAAACAAGGAATACCTCTTACTTACATCGGGCGCGGCATGTCAGAATTTTCTCTAAATATTTCTGCTGCCATTCGGTTACATTTGCCGACGATTCAATTTTACGGTGGCTTTTCTCAATCGCTCCGCGACGAAATCAATGACATTAAAGCAATATTTGACATTGCGCCGGCAGATAAAAATCAACTGCAGCAATCAGAATTTCAACGCGATAATTCTTCGTCAAGAACTCGCGCATTTTGGCAATTTCAATGGAAAGCATCGCCCAGCGACACGCTTCTTATTAACGGCTCTGCTTCGATTTTCCGTTATGACACTCCAAGTTCCTTGAATTACGATGACCGCGACGAATTGCTTATTAATTTTTCACTCGAGAAGAAACATCGCTTTTCACTCGCGCTTACCGCCTCTGCAGGTCTGTCGGTGCAACAATTACACACAGTATTTATAAAATCGCAGCGAAGCTCTTTGAACAATCAGAATCGAATCCTAAAGTTTATTGCCAAAGTCGAATGTATTACTCCTTCGTCAGAATTTCGCCCAAACTTTGAAGTTCTCGCCAATTATACAGCTTACGATTTTGAAAATATGGGCGGCGCTCGCAGTTTCAGTTTTCGCCAAATAAGCGCGCGCGATTCCATAATAATTTTTCTATATCGAAATGTTCATGCTGAAGCGCGCTTATTTGGAAGATATTTTTTAACAGGTCAGTTAGATTGGCAGAATTTTTCGGAAACACCGCTGAATGTTAATTACGAACAATTTATAAAAATTCTTATTTTTACGCGCCCTTTTTCAAATGCATCGCTCGGAGTTGGCATGCGATACTATGCTTTATCACAGCAATCGGCAGGTTCAATCATTTTGCCCGGCAATTTTGGCTCATCTTTGCAACAGTTTTACGGACCAGAAATGGTTATGGACATACGATTCACAGGCGGAACACGACTTCTCGCAAATGGCTGGCACGAAACGCAGTACATTAATCGCAAGTTATTGCGTAACTTGCCCAATCTCTTTTTAACTGTGCAAACTCCATTATAATCATGGCTCAAGCAATTAATGCCGATTCGCCGGCTTATAATTCCGACAAAAATTATATTCTACGAATTGCAAGCGAACGAAATAATATTCTTCGTATTGAACCCTTTTTTAAAGGGATTGAAGAATGTAAAAAATTAGACGATGCGAAGTTCTATAATATCATGATTGCAACAACAGAAGCCGTAAACAATGCAATAATTCATGGCAACTGCTCCAATCCATTGAAAATAGTGGAAATTTCTGTTTGTTTTTCTTCCGAAGGCGTAATCATTAGCGTTACAGATGAAGGCAGCGGCTTTTCTTGTGATGATATTGCCGACCCAACAGCCCCTGAAAACCTGATGCGAGAAGGCGGACGCGGCGTCTTTTTGATGCGCGCTTTAGCAAAGAAAATTGATTTCTTCGCTTCTCCCATACGTTCAGGCGTAGTTATGCATTTTTAAAAGCAATTCATGATTTTCGATATTACAGAAAATTTTAGCAATTCGTGAAAATTCTTATTAATCTATTCTTTATTTATTATTTTTGCCCGTTACATAGCTCCGCTTCTTAGCGCAATCGGTCTGCAAATAGCTGGACAGCTTTCTAATTGCATTATTTCCAAAACATTATGGACTTTGGCTTTACTTCCTCCGATATTGAAAAAATCTCGTCAATCTTAGGTTGCGAACCACAATGCGAAACAGATATGTGGATATGGCGTCTGGCAAATGCTCAAACACGTCAGGCACAAACTGTATCGCTGCAAAATAATATTCAGTTTGGTCGCAACGAAATTGGATCATTAGCTGTGGTTCAAACTATTCATGGATATTTTGAGCTTCACCGTTGCACCAGCTACGTGCTCTTCGAGCCGGATGAAGTGATATTTACAAGCATTACAGGCGATTATTTGTCAAGTATGGTCGTTGGCAGGCACTGCACATGCTCAATGTTTGCTCCTATTCACAGAGAGATTCTTTCCAAGGATTTAACGCAAATAGACCCGGCGCTTCTAATGTCGACAATGCAGCTTTCACTAGCTGAAACATCGCTATCCATGCGCTAAACTACAATATATCTGCTTTCGTCTCTTGCATTAATGTCAATTATACTTTCAATATACAATGAATCAGACATGCCGCGCATTCCGCGCCAGAAAATTAACAATGCAGTTCTGAAGGCTTGTAAAGGCGAAAATATAAGCGATATTGAAGTGCGGATTATTATTGTTTCAAATAAAAGAATACATGAATTAAATCGTAACTATTTAAATCATGATTATCCGACTGATGTTTTGACTTTTACCTTAAACGAAAACCCTATTGAAGGCGAAATTTACATTGGAGATAAAGTTGCAGCCGAACAAGCGCGAGAGTACCGCGTTTCTATATCAAATGAATTAATGCGCTTATCTGTTCATGGAGTATTGCATTTAGTAGGATATAATGATGACACAGCAGAAAAGCGAAGCATTATGAGCGAGATTGAAACCCGCTATATTGCCATTTAATTACAAATAAAAGGTGTTGCCATGTATGAGAGAATAATTGAAATCATCATGCTCGTCGTTGAAGAGTTCAGGCGATCCAAGTCAATCAGCGCGATAGATTTGAGGAAACTGGAGCAACGCGGCTACACAAGCGCTGAAATTTCGGCGGCATTTAGTTGGCTCGTTGATAAAGTTGAATTTACAAAAGAGTTGCTGCCATTGCATAAATCGGCTTTACCAACGTCATTTCGAGTGTTTCACGAAGCCGAGCGCGAACTTTTCAGCAAGGAAGCAATTGGCGAACTGATGCAGATGCAGGAACTTGGTATAATTGACAATGAGCATATTGAACAGATTATTGAGCAAACGCTTATGAATGGCTATGGCTTGCGAAAATTAAGCTCTTACGCTATTAAGAATATGGTTGCAATCATACTATTTAACAATGCTGCCGCCCACAGCAACGGCTTTCGGCTTATGCTTGAAGGCAATGAATCAATAAACTAATTTTTTTGCTTATTGCAATTTCTACTTATTTATTTCGGCCTCGTAGTTCAGCAGGATAGAACACAAGTTTCCTAAACTTGGTGTCGGAGGTTCGAGTCCTCTCGAGGCCGCTGCAGACCCCACGCATTGTCTTTCCCATTTATCAATCCGCCAAAAAACAATGCTTGCGACCCTCATAAAATGGTGTTTATTTTATTGAAGGAAGTTAAAATAAAGATAATAAAATTCGCATGAGCTCACTCAGAAAAGGTGGGTAATATTTCAAGTCAAAGAAAACATGGTGAAAAAGTACAGTTTTTACTCGTTTTCAAGTGAAAAACGGCAAAAAAACGACTTTTTTAGCTCTTGAAAGATAAGTTTTTTTGAAAAATAGCGAATCTTTAGTCTGCAATTTTTATAAAATACCTTTTCGGAGTGGGCTCATTCGCATATATATTCAAAAGTCCATGCAAGACAGCAATATATGATCTATGATGATAATAATTGTCGGAGATTTGAT
>JBDHXA010000075.1:0-13858 GCA_039810485.1 Chlorobiota bacterium
ATTGTTTGGCTGGTGCAAAACCTGCGAAACCTGCACGTAAAAAACCAAAAGGTATTTGACCACATCATTATCCTTACGCACCGCATCAACCTTGACGACCAAATCAGCAAAGACTTTTTGAAAGCCATTGGGCAAACAGGCGTGGTGGCCTATTGCAAAAAGAGCAACGATGTTCGTTTGGCTTTAGGCGAACGGTTGGAGAATTACCGTAATCCGGAAATCACCATTAATGCACCGGTAATTGTAACTATTCTGCACAAGTTTTCTTTTTTGAAAGACCTTGCCGACCAATCAGGTAAAAACATTTGCTTCATTATTGACGAAGCCCATACCAATCAGGAAGGAAAACTCCACGAAAAATTGGTGGATGTGTTTGATGAAGCCACAGGACAAACCATTCAGCAAAAAGTGGAGGAAGAAGATGACGAGCAGGAAGAACTGATTGATGAAATTGCAAGAAAGGAATTTCCGAACCTTTGCTTTGTTGCCCTTACAGCCACACCAAGCGACAAAACCATTCAGCATTTTGGAAAAGAAGGTCGTGCCTTTGATGTGTATAGTATGGATGAAGCCATTGCCGAAGGCTACATAATGGACGTGGCAAAAAACATCATCACGTACGAAACCCTTTACGAACTCAATTACAAACTTCCTGACGACCATCAGCAGAATGAATATCCAACTTTGCAGGTTTACCGTGCATTGAAACTGAAAGCATTTGAAGATGATGAAGTCATCAAAGAAAAATGCAAAATCATTGTTTCCATTTTCAAAGACCGAACAGCCGACAAAATTGAAGGCAAAGCAAAATCAATGATTGTTACTTCCAGCCGATTGAGTGCCGTGAAATACAAACTCTATCTGGACGAAGAACTCAAAAAACGTGGCTTGAAATGGAAGGCACTTGTTGCCTTTAGCGGACAAATCAACCACAACGGCACGTTTTATTCGGAAACCGAAATGAACAAAAGCAACAATCCACAAAATGTAAAAATTGAAGATTGCTTTGAGAAAGGCGATGACATTCGTTTTCTAATTGTTGCGAATAAGTTTCAGGTTGGTTTCAGCGAAAAAATGCTGCACACAATGTTTGTGGACAAAGCCCTGCAAGACCGCAATGCCGTTCAAACCATCAGCCGACTGAATAGGATTTATCCAGGGAAGAAATTCGATACACTCACTGTTGATTTTACAAACTCGTATGATAAAATCATAAAGGCATTCAAGAAATACCAAAGCAATGTAGAAAGCCACAAAGAAGCCAACCCAGATGATTTATACAAAATCAAAGACGAGTTGCTGAAACGTGGCATTTTCACTCTGGAAGATGTGGAAGAATGTGTAAAGCTTTTTAATAGTGAAAATCCAGCCGATGTTGTTCCGCTTTCGGTATTGCTAACCAAAATAAAAGGAATACTGCAAGCCAAAGCAGACAGCGACAAACAACGTGAATTCAGAACCTTACTGGCTCGTTACGTGAGTTTGTTCGGCTTTATCCGTGCTTTATTCCGTTTGCGTTTCAAAGACAAAATCCTGATTGACTTCAACATCTTCGCCACACTTCTTTACAAGAAACTCGACCCGACAATGAGTGCGGAAGATTTGGAAGAAGAAATCAAAAAGGTAAAACTGAAAACCTTTGATATTGAAAAAATATCAGAGGGAGTTCAGGAACCCGAAGGAGGTGACGATGATGATGAAGGTGGAAACGGTGGCGGTCAACGTGGCGGTGGAAACATTACCAGCGTTAGACCAATGGCAACCGTTGAAGAAGTGGTAATTGCCATCAATCTGCGTTTCAAAGAAAGAGTTTCACCCGAAGGAGTTTCAGTAGTAGAAAACTATTTACAAGCCTTGCAAAAAGACAATAACCTGAAAACAACCATCAAAAACAACCTCACCCAAGACGAAAGACAGGTTTACGATTTGGTGATTAAAGGTATTATGGACAAACTCTATACAGACTACATAATCAATCACTCACCGCAACACTACGGAGAATTAACGCAGGAAAGCGTTCAAGGATTTATTAACCAAAGTGCCTACAAAATGCTGAGAACAATGGTGTAATGATGTTATAACTTTCTGTTTTCAACACAAAAAAAAAGCGATTGTATATTACAACCGCTTTTTCTTTATGTATGATATTTTATAGCAATTTATCAAAATATTAACTTGCTTGACTAAGCCATTATTGCGAGTTCGTCTTGCTCCTCTGTGCTAAGAATTTTCTCAAGATCTAGAAGAATCAGTAGTTTGTCATCTAATTTGGCAATTGAAGTGATATAATCGCCGCGAATACCGGATATCATTGCTGGGGGTCGCTCTGTAATGCTCACTGGAATGCGACGCACCTCGCTAACGCTGTCAACTATAAAGCCCAATACTTTTTCTGCCAACTCCACAACTATTATGCGCGTATCTTTGTCGTGATCGCCAATATCAACGCCGAGCCGTTTGCGCAGATCAATAATAGGAATGATCTTTCCACGCAAATTTATGACGCCCTCGACGTATTCAGGCGCATTGGGAACTCGGGTAATCGCAGTCATGCGATTAATTTCCTGAACTTTAAGAATATCGACACCAAACTCTTCGCTGCCAATGGTAAAGCTGACAAGTTGAAGAATCGTATCAGTAGCGGCGCTAGATTGTTGATGAAGTTCCATTATATCTCCTAAGAAAAATATAGTTGCGCAAAATTACTGATTTATTTTACACAACAATACACAATCCGAATATTAGGATGTGAAAGCAATGTCATGCTTAAATTATTCAAATAGTTCTAATGATTTCTTTCTGAGTTTTCTGCATTGTGGGCATTATCGGCGTTGCTGTTCTTATCATGCGGATTTACCAAGTAATTAGGCAAGTTAAGTCCTGCCATATTAAACAGATCGCTAAGTGGTGGCACCGATTTCATCATTCCAGAAACGAAGTTGGCAGTTGATGTTCCGCTGTCATTTTTACCTGAATCCCAAACAGTTACTTTGTCAATTTTAATATTCTTAACCGCTTCTACTTGTGTTTTAACCAGTTCTGGAAGCTTTTCAATCAAAAGGAGCTGGAATGCTTTGGTTGGATCACCGCCGGCCGCGGCAACAACTTCGCGATAACCTTCTGCTTGTTTGGTTAAGATTTCAAACAAACCTTTTGCTTCAGCTTCCATTTTTGCAAAGAGTGCATCTGCATCGGCTCGCGCCTGCAAACGAACTTTTTCCGCCTGCGCTTCTGCGTCTATGACAGCGCGCTTTTTAGCAATTTCTGCCGGAACGACAATATTAGCTTGCTGTGAAGCTCGCTCGCGCTCGGCGCGCGCATCTTCCGCCTTCTGTTCTGCTAAATATGCTTCTTCGAGTGCTTTTGCCTGCTGCACTTTTTCGGCTGAGATAGCTAGCCGCATTGACTCGGCTTCTCGTTCGCGGCGAACAGCTTCGGAATTGGCAATAACAATTTTTGCCTCATTTTCTCCTTGTATTGCAAGCGCATTCGCTTCCGCTATTTTAATGCGCGTATCTTTTTCGGCTTCAGCCTTTCCAATGTTTTCGTCGCGCATCGCTACGGCAATGCTTACTTCACGATCCTTTACGGCAATTGCTATTTTTATATCGCGCTCACGGTTAGTATCGGCTATCTTAATATCCTTTTCACGATCGGCCAATGCTTTTCCCGTTTCGCCAATTTTTTCTTGCTCGGCTACGCTCACTTTTGCCTCGTTGATTGCCTTTGCAGCCGCTTCCTTGCCTAATGCTTCAATATATCCGGATTCGTCTCTTATATCTGTAACATTGACATTGATTAATTTCAAACCAATTTTCTTTAATTCGCTGTCAATATTCTGTTGAATACTCTCTAAGAATTTGTCACGGTCAGAGTTGATTTCCTCAATGCTCATCGTAGCTATCACCAAACGAAGCTGCCCGAATAAAATATCCTTTGCCAAATCTTGAATGCCATCGGTGGACGATCCAAGCAGACGCTCTGCAGCAGTATTCATGCTGTCAGGGTCGGTTGAAATGGCTATTGTAAAACGACATGGAACATCTACGCGAATATTCTGTTTGCTAAGGGCATTTGTCAAATTAGCTTCTATGGAAACGGGCTTCAAATCCAAATAGGCAAAATCCTGTATAACAGGCCACACAAACGAACCGCCGCCATGAATGCACTTTGCAGATGTGCCGCCGGTTTTGCCATAAATCACCAAAATTTTATCGGAAGGGCAGCGACGGTAGCGTCGCATTAATGCAGAAAGCATGACGAAAGCAACAATAACGGCAACTACAAGAATAAATATTTGAGCAGGCATGCTATAACGCTCCTTTTACAATAGAAAATGGAAAATTGTATGTAAAAACTAAGAATATTCTCTAAATATATAAAGTTAAATTTCTTCTACAATTACAGTATTATCGGATTCAACGCGAACCACTTGCACGATTGCGCCTTGCGCGAGAGGTCCCGATTCGGTCATGGCATCTAATTCATGAACAGAGCCGTTGACGCTTATCAATATCTTGCCTCTGCCTCGATGATTTTCAGGAATGGTCAAGTATACTTCGCCAGTTTTTCCGATTGTATTTTCAAGCTTAAAAGTGTTGTCTTCCGCAAGCTTCATAATTTGCCTAATTATTGCGAAATACATCAAGATAAAAGCCGCTCCGACAATAAAAGCAACCAGAACAAGAAGCAATGCCGGCAAAGTCGTGTAAAATGATATGCCTGTCCACCCAAACCCAAGTAAAAAATTAGTAAGATTGCGCAGCGAAAATAATTGGTTATGCGATTGATGATTTTCAGTGGTGTCGCCGCTGTCAATATCACCATGATGCTCGTGCTCGCCTCCGCCTATAAAAGTAGTTATCGTCTGAAGAATAAACAGAACGCTTGCCGGTATGGCAATGTACCAAAACATCCGAAGCAAAGGATCCATCGAACTGAAAAATTCTGTCATTTAATATGTCTCCAAACCGTAATATTTTTGTCATTTACATTATCACAATCCACAATGCAAACTTACGAATAAATTGCGTTAAAATTTCTACATATTCTGGCAAAAAGTCCAACGCTGTAAACTGACTCGTTTCAATATTTACAATTCTTTGAATAATACGATCTTTATGACAAGTCACATTTTCATGCTGCCGTAAATATTTAAAATTATTTCTCGAATTAGCGTATTTTCGCAAAACAAGGTTTTTGCTATTTTTTGAGAATCTTTCATTTGGGCAACGCTTTACAACACAGTAAAACCAAAACAGAACATAGGTTCAAGGGTATTCCGGCATCACCCGGCATAGTTATTGGCGAGGCAGTTACACTATTGCACGATGAAACTCTGTTTCATAATGAAGCGATTACCAGCAAGGAAGTCGAAACAGAAATTGCTAAATTTAAGACAGCAATTCAAGTTAGCGTTGAAGAGTTTCGTCAAGCGTATGAATTGGCAAAAAGTGAAGAACATTCGGTTTTGCCTATTCTCGAAACTTATCTAATGATGCTAACCGACACACTTCTTACCGAAGCAATTTGCCGTAGAATCATCGGAGGCCTTTCGGCCGAGAGTGCAATTCGTCAGGAATTTGACGCGCAAAAGCATTTTTTTATCGCAGCAAAAGATCATATTCTTCGCGAGCGAGTCACAGATCTTGAAAATGTTCGCGAACGATTGCTGTCAGGCCTGCGAAACACCAATATCACTCATTCTATAGCTGCCGGCAAGATACTTATAGCGCAATCTGTTACGCCAACCGATCTCATGCTTTATCGGTCGGTGGGCATATTGGGGCTTGCTACCGAAGTGGGCGGAATTGCTTCGCATAGCGCTATACTTGCAAGGTCATTTTCCATGCCGTCCGTCATAGGTTTGCGAGACATTGCCCATATCATTCAAAGCGGCGACACCGTAGTTCTCGATGGGTATGCAGGAACTCTAACAGTCAATCCAAAGCAGGAAACACTATCGAAATTTGCAAAACGAAAACTTCAAGAAGATGAAAGTCGCCGAAAACTCGGCAAACTAGCCAAATCACCGGCTGCAACAACAGATGGGCTCTCCATAGACCTGCATGCCAATATTGACTCTCTCGAAGATGTTGACGCTGCAATGATGTATGGCGCAGAGGGAATAGGCCTTGTGCGCACTGAATATTTGATTATGCGCTTGAAGCGTTTTCCAACTGAACAAGAGCAATACGAGTGGTACAAAGAAATTGCAGAGCGATCCTATCCGCATCCAATTACTATTCGCGCATTTGACATTGGAGGAGATAAATATGCCGACGGATTACCGCGAGAAGAAAATCCCGCATTAGGATTACGTGGAATAAGATTTCTGCTTTATAAACAAGAACTATTCGGTGCTCAAGTACGTGCCGTGCTGCGCGCCTCCGTGCATCGAAATATTAGACTAATGCTGCCAATGGTTTCCACGCTGAACGAACTGCAAACAGCACTTAATTTTATAGAATCATGCAAGAAGCAATTAATTAAAGATTCAATGCCTTTCGATTCAAAAACGCCAATTGGGATTATGATTGAAACGCCTGCAGCGGCTGTTATGTCTGAGGATTTTGCTCAATATGCAGATTTTTTCAGCATTGGAACTAATGACTTAACACAATATACTCTCGCGGCCGATCGAGGCAACGAATACATTGCAGCAATTTTCGATCCCTTCGATCCGGCAGTTCTTCGCCTTATCCACTTGGCGGTTTGCGCTGCAAAAAAACATAATATTTCAATTGGAGTTTGCGGAGAAATGGCAGGTCATCCCAATGCAGCCGAGCTTTTAATAGGCATGGGAGTTAACGAACTAAGCGTAACACCCACTACGCTGCTTGCTTTGAAGAAAAATATTCGTCGAACAAATGCGGCCGCCGCAAAACAATTAGCCGAAGCCGTTCTGAAATGCGACTCCGGCTCAAAAGTACAATCCACGCTCAATAGCTTCAATCGAAAGAACAAAACCGCAAGTATTATTTCAGGCAGTTAACTGTTGATTTGCAAGAGATTGCTGAATTGCATCTTAGAAGGAAACAATTGTCCTTAACAATCTGATATTTTCTGCTGTAAGGAATTTTGGGAAATAAGCTTCGTATCATTCATGAGCGTAGATGTCAGCCTATATGATCCACTAAGAAAACATCCGTCACTTTGTATCGCGATATTCACCATGCAGACAATAAGTATCGGAAGCATGGCAATAACATAGACTTGCGAGGTCATCTGCAAAAGTGCAAGAATATTGTATATTGACAGGTACTGTTTATAATCGCAAATATTTTGGTCGCTAAGATTCTGATTCCATTGTTGGTAAATCCCATAAAAAATATTGGTCAGTTTAGTCTATAGAAAAAGCGGGACAGCTCTTGCAGATTCTGTTCAAACCAGGGCGTCTAATGCATCTTGGTCTACTATTATTTTCTTGTTTTTCCTTATTAACACCATGTTTCCACGCAAACATATGACAACAACATGGAGTTAAGCAATTATAAAACAACCGCGGAATCAGAGCCGACATACATATATTTCTATCATCCATATAATTCATTAGAGCGTGGTGCAGACGAGAATATAAATTGGATTGATCGGTCAATATTTTCCCAAAGAGAAGCAGCTTCTATCTGTTAAAGAGGACGAACTTACAGAGACAATGAGACAGTTAAACAATCGCCCAAGGAAAATTCTTGGAAGTGAAACAGCAATTTAAGTATTTATAGCCAATTACAATAATTTTGTTATTTAATGTTGAATTCGCATTGCATTTCGCTTAGAAATCGCCGCCGAGCGAAAATAGCCAGCGTGGTTCCGACCATGAATAAAACTCATTGCGCCATGCTACATCAACGCGAAGCGGCAAGCCGAGAACAAAGGTTCGTATGCCTAAGCCTGCGCTCATAAGCAAATCCTTTGCAACCGTGTTTCCAAGATAATCTGTCGTTGTCGCCGTAAAATTATTATTCCATGCAGCGCCAATATCGGTAAATAAAGACCCTTGAACTCCTTGCAATAAAATGGGAATAGGTCCTGCAACAAGAGCTTGGAATAGCGGGAATCTCATTTCGGCATTGAATAGAAAATGTTTGTTTCCGAATCTCTCGCCTACATCAAAGCCGCGCAATGGCAAGCCATATTGCGAGAAAGCAAAGTCAGCAGGAGTATTCCACGGCAGAGCCCCACCCGAAAAGCTTCTATTTATCCAATTGTCTATGCCTCCTATAAAAGCATTCTGAGGATCAGGCCCAAAACTTGCGCTGCCAGATCCGCGAAAAGCTAGATTGATATAATTGTTGAAAAAAGAAAAATACTGTCGCACATCAGCATTGAGCGTAATAAATCCAGGAGCTGATTCTGATAGTTTAGGCACGCTCATTATTCTTGCAAAATAGCGAGTGCCGCGATTGGGACCAAACCAGCCCCAATCTGTATTATCAAAGACATAACGTGCTTGAGGAGCTAAAGCAAAAATCGAAGCATTTTGCTCCATCGGATAATCCACATTATCGCGGGTTACCAATTGGAAGCCTACGCCAAATTCTAATCTGCGAAAACGGTCGAAAGGATATGAAGCATTGCTCGTTATGCCATAATTACGAAAGCGGTATAACATTCCGCTGCGAATAACATAAGCGGCATTATGGAAAGCGTCGAGCTCATAGTCAATTCTATGCGGCAAATAATAATACGCCGCATAAAAATTGCTATTCTTCAAGTCAAGGAATAGATTGATTAGCAAATACAATTGGTGATCGCCCAGCATGTCGCTAAATAGCATTTGCGTAGCTCCCTGCAATCCATAAAATGTGCTAAATCCGGCATTATTATATATTAAATCCGTAGAAAGCGACACCTTATAGTCCTGTGGAGCTGAAAGAGTTGTATCAGCTATTGCATCTGCAAGTATTGTTTGTGCGATTTGCGCATTTAGCGCATTCTGGCTTGGTGGCACAGATTGCTGACGTGAAAAATCTATTTGAAATTTTCCGTATCCAATCGGTTTTTCTGGCTTGTTTATTATTTCAGTTGCAGCTGTTATCTTTATAGTTTTTTCCTTTTCTGTTTCTTTTTGCCTGAATTTTGTTAAAGGTAGTTCGCCGTAATTTTTGCGTTGCAGCGGAAATCGCATCGAAAACAAGTCAAACCCTCCTTTGTTCTGTGATGAAAATAATAATCGGCTGCCATCTCCTGCCAAAGAAATCTGCGTAACGCCGCTTATTGAATTTGTTCGAGCAGTAATTTCACCGGTAGTGAGATTAAGAAAATACAAATTGCCTATTCCATTTTTATCAGAAACAAAGAGCATCGTATTTCCATCGGGCGAAACGGCAAGCGAGGTTTTTTCATTAAGCGGATCGCGGGTAATGCGTCTAATTGAGCGATCGGCAATATCTATTGAGTAAATATCTTGCACGTCATAGTTGTAGTTCCACATTATAAACTCGGCGCCTGTAAAATTGCCGCTTGTATAGTCGCCTCTGTCTGAAACAAAATAAATAGTTTTACTGTCGGGCGACCAAGTGGGATGCTGGTCGCTAAACACATCATTTGTAAGTTTCGCAAGCGTGTCTTTTGCTATATTATAAAGATATAAATCTGGCTGCTCATATTTTGACGCAATAAAAGCAATACTCTTTCCATCGGGCGACCATATTGCCGATGTAATTGATTTTAATTCAAATGTTCTGCGCTTATAATCGCCGGTCTTTGCATCAACAATGAATAATGCATCCTCGCCTCCTGCTTTTGCAGATACCGCTAGTCGCTTGCCGGTTGGATCCCATGAAATTCCCGGTGTCAAGAAATTGAGATCCTCAAAATCAAGCGCTCGATCGCTCGAAATTAGTTTTTCTACTTTGCCGTTCAACGCCAGATATTTAATATAAATGCCAAATGTGCCTTGCTCATCGGCTATGTAAGCAATTTTATCGCCATCTGGAGAAACCGCCGGAGAAGAATTATAAAAATTATATAATTTCTCATGATTGGTGATACGCTCTGCAAAATCGTCGAGATCTTCAAATTTTTCAACATCGGGCAAATAAATTTTCTTCATTTCTCGCACCCACAAATCCGAGAGATCCTCATAAGTCATGCCGAATGTTGTCTCAAAAGTTTGTTTGATGTCCGCGGCATTGCGAATGCGATTGATAAGTTCGCTGATTTTCTGCTCTCCATACCGTTCGCGAATAAACCAATAAAACGCTTGACCTCCTCGATAAGCGTAATAGCCGCGTAAATTTTCAAATCCTTTTAGCTTTTCGCTTAATGCTACATCACGCATGAACATGTCGGTTTTCGCATCATATCCGTCGGCAGCCGCAAATTCGGCTAATCCTTCATTCATCCACAAAGGCAATTCAGCTCGACGCGAGTTTGAAATTGCATTTTGTATTGTTCCGCCATAAAACATATCATTCAGCACAGCGTGGACAAGCTCATGATGAATAACGTGCTGAAATTGATCGTATCTTCCTTCAAAAGGAATAGTTACACGATTTTTGAATAATTCGGTAACTCCGCCAATGCCTTCGCTTATTTCGCCATAAATCACATTCGTTTGCTGAAATTCATTGTGCGAATTATAGACGACAATTGGAATTCTTCTTTTTAATGAATAATTAAGCAAGTGTTCTATGGAGCCAATATCGCGCTCCGCATTAATCGCTGCAAATCGTGCCAAATACTCGCCGCCATGGGCAAAATATACATCGAAGTGCTTAGACCGTATATACTTCCAAGAAAAGTTGTCATATTGAACCTTGTTTTTTCCAAATTGAGCGGAAGCTTCGCTAAAAGTTAAAATAATAACAATGAAACATATAAATAGCAAAAATGATTTCATCGAGATGCCGCAGAAAATAACCTAATATTCATTTGATCCAGCGAATATAAACATTCGACGATTTACCATGCGTTAAATTACCGGCTGAAAGTTGCTGCCGAATCTAATTATTAGTCATCTTATATTCGAGTAATTACAAAAATGATGGTAATTTTGCAAAAAAATGATCTTTCAACATCCTTTTTCCTACAAGATATTTTTATTGTTTCCTTCTGAAGCATAATGCTTATTACAATAGATAATTTCTCGGGATTTTGCTGGGGCGTTGTTCGCACAGTGCAAATCGCCGAGCGCAGTTTAATTGAAAACAAAGGCAACGTATTTGTTCTCGGCAATATTATTCACAATCCTATGGAAATTGCACGATTAGAAGCCAAAGGATTGCGCACAATTACGCATGACGAAATAGACAAACTTCCAACCGGCGGCAAAGTGCTCATTCGAGCTCACGGCGAACCTCCTGAAACATATCGCCGCGCTTTTGCCGCAAACGTTGAAATTATTGACGCAACTTGCCCTGTTGTTACCAAGCTGCAAGAACGAGTCCGCAAATTCTATGAAGCCGGGTTCCAAGTTGTCATCTTCGGCAAAAAAGATCATGCCGAAATGCTCGGTTTGCGTGGCGTCTGTGAGGATAATTGCATCGTAATTAAAAATACTGATGAGGCTTTGACAACTGTTAATTTCGCTCTTCCTACAGTTCTTTTTTCACAAACCACTATGGACAAAGCCGGTTATGCATCTCTACGCGGTTTTTTTGAGCAAAGAATAAAAGAACTCGTAATAGAAGTCAGGACTGAGAATAATGAAAGTTTTTTTGCCAAAGACACAATCTGCGGCCAAGTTTCAGGCCGCGAAGCACACTTGGCGCGATTTGCTTCCGAAAACGACATTATGATATTTGTAGCAGGAAAAGCGTCTTCCAATGGCAAAGTGCTGTATGAAGTGTGCAAAGCTGCAAATCCGCGCACGTATTTTATCGAGAAAATTGATGAATTGCAAGAAGAATGGTTCGGTGGCGCAGACACAGTTGGGATATCCGGCGCTACTAGCACACCGCATTGGTATATGGGGCAAGTAAAAGAATTTATAGAACATGATATTTTAGCCAATATGACAATACATCAGTAATTTTTTTATTACTCATTCTTTCAAACCATTATGGCAGCATTATTTTTGATTATTATAGCTTTGGCAACTTTTTTTATTTCTGTTGCTCTCATTGTAATCGGTCAAGAAATAAGTATTTTTCTTGCTATTTTCTTATTTGCCCTGATTTCATTTGTCAGTTGGAAACTGTTTCAGATTAATTTGTTGCGTTTATAAGATAATTTCTTACAATCATTATCGATGAATTGGCATACGGTAATGTTTATCTGTATATCTAGCTCATATTTCAATTCCAAAATATAGGCGTTTCATTATGCCTAAATGAATTATCCTACTTTTGCAAAGTCCGTCTAAAAAAAGACGGACTTTTTTTCATTATTTCAACATAATTTTGAGAAAGTATTCTTCTCGCTTGGTAACAACTCTTATGAATGAAAAAATTGTATTGATTACCGGCGCGTCAAGCGGCATTGGCTTGGGATGCGCCGAAGTATTTGCCGAATCTGGCGCGCGCTTAATACTTGTTGCGCGACGCAAAGACCGTCTTGATGCTCTCGCAATCGAATTATGCAAAAATTATCATGCCGATATTATCACGATGCAATGCGATGTTCGGAATAAAGAAGATGTATTTACTATGTATAATTCACTTCCAAATGAATGGCAAGCAATTGATGTTTTGATTAATAATGCAGGTTTATCGCGCGGTCTCGATAAAATTCAGTCGGGAAATATTAACGACTGGGAAGAAATGATTGACACAAATATCAAAGGATTGCTTTATGC
Source organism: Chlorobiota bacterium (assembly GCA_039810485.1). Classification (GTDB taxonomy): domain Bacteria; phylum Bacteroidota; class Ignavibacteria; order Kapaibacteriales; family UBA961; genus JADZAA01. Next base: position 12,740 of record JBDHXA010000075.1, read on the forward strand.
AACTCGAGCTATATTGCCCGGCATGATTGCTCGCAAACAAGGTATGATAATCAATATAGCTTCAATAGCAGGTCGCACTGTCTATCCTTCCGGCAATGTGTATTGCGCTACAAAAGCAGCAGTAAAATCAATTTCTGATTCTTTACAGCTTGACGTTAACGGTACCGGAGTGCGTGTTACAAATATTGATCCCGGACTAGTTGAAACAGAGTTTTCCTTAGTTCGCTTTCATGGCGATAAAGAGCGCGCTGATTCTGTATATCATGGCTTCTCACCTCTTTCAGCTCGCGATGTAGCCGAGGCAACGCTATTCTGCGCCACACGACCGCAGCATGTGAGCATACACGATTTGCTGATCATGCCAACAGCGCAAGCATCGCCTTATATCATTGATAAACGAACTTCATAATTTAGCTTTCACATAATAAAACAAGTGTGGAGAAACGTACTTAATTGTAAGTGAAAATATATTTCAAATCAATATTTAATTGTTCACAAAATAACACAAGCTATGACTCAGCAAGAATTAACGACAAAAATAGAGGAGTTGGAAGAATTAGTTGAATCCGGCAGCGATTATATCGAGGCAGAGCACCAAGCGCGTGAAATGTTAGAAACGCCTGAAATAATTGCTAACTCAAATATTCATTGCAGAACGCTTTTAGCCCTTTCATCATCTCTTTGGCGGCGAGGAATGAATGAGAATGCCCTTCCTTGTGCCGAACAGGCACTTTCTATAGCAACACAAGAGCAGAATAAATATCTTGAAGCAAAATCACTATACAAAATCGGCGTCACATATAATAATTTGTCAGATTATCACATTTCTATGGATTACATAAAGAGAGCACTCTTATTGTATCAAGAGTTGAATGATCAGGAATGGATTGCTGGATGTTTTGGATTTCTTGGAATTCTAAATAATAACTTATGCGATTATTCCCATGCGTTAGAATACTATTATAAAGCTAACGAAATATATGAAGGTATATACAATAAAAAGGGTATTGCAATGAATTATTGCAATATTGGCATTGTATATTTGAGCCCACTCCGAAAAGTCGGGTAAAAAAAACATAGATAGTCAGCTGTTAAATTGCAATATCGCATTTGTTTTCA
>JBDHXA010000076.1:0-13807 GCA_039810485.1 Chlorobiota bacterium
AGAGTAGAAGCTGAAACACCAGTATTTGCTGCAATGGTTCGTAATGAAACTTTATTCCTATGCATGATTTCAATTTCGTATCTTTGCTCTTGCGTTAGGTGTGTATAGCCGCTGGGCATATTGTGCTCCGTTTGTGATAAACTCGTCGTTGGGTTGTTGAACTATGACAGTTAAACCAACTCTTTATTTATTTCATCCGTTGCACTTCAGTGTTGAATCTGCGAAATGTCAATTTCGTCTGTCATCGAGTTTAAGAATCGCTGCAATAATATAGGTGGGTTCTATTTTAATTTTAGCAGTTTTACCTTATTGAAAGCTAATATCTACAAGATAGGGCAGCAACTATAAAAAACGTTTAGGACAGGATTGTTCAATGAGTTATACAAGACGCAGCTTTAATTAAACGCAGATATATCCTTAATAGTTTTATCCTTGCTCTGTTGTTGAGAAGATGCTAAATAAAGTATGTTTTTTTTGCCGTTATCGTTTTTGGGCAACTTTCGAGATAAATGTTCGTATCTCTCCATCAATATAGATTTGGCATATTTTTTTGCTTATCATGGAGAACGCGCCAGTGAATAAATTTTGCAGGAAACCAGAAAAAGGCATTCTTGGCGGAGTTTGCGCAGGATTTGCCGACTTGCTTTCAATGAAGCCGAATATTGTTCGCTTAATTTTTGTTGCAGGTACTTTATTTCACGGTGGTTTAGCAGTTGTCTATATTTTACTTTGGATTTTTACGCCAAAATCTGATGGCAAAAGAATACATTTTTCCTTTTCTCATCATGGTCGCAATAGCGAATTTACTTTTATGGACGAAGAACACGATGATAAATATGGCGATGATTATGATATGAAAAATATGAGAGATGCCGAATCTGCAAAAACTTCGAAAAGCAATGTCGTAGCCGGTGTAATTCTTATCGTGGCAGGCGGTGTTTTTCTTGCGAAGAACTTTATGCCGAATATTGATGTGTTCGATTATTGGCCATTGCTTGTGGTAGGTGCAGGCGTTGGAGTTTTAGTGCGGGCGCTTCGTTCCGATGACTATATGTAAAGGCGACAAAATGTTTGTTGGAATGACTTTTTTAACGATAGGTTTGTGTGCGGCGGCTGCTTCAGTCGGCTTCGACCGGTTCTTCTCAGATGGTTTTGCCGCTAAATTCTGGCCGCTAATTTTGATAGGTCTTGGTTTGGGAATGACATTTCGCTATCGTCCCGCAAAATCCTTCTTTTTTGCATGCGCCGGCTGCATTGCCGGATTATCATTGTATTCTGGTTTTATTCTTACACGCCAATTCGCCGATAAAGTAAATACATCAGCAGCGGCAATATCTTCTCCAACGCAAGTCTTTAAAGCGCCGTATCAGTCCTCATTGCGAGAATCCGAATTTGGCTTCTCCGGCGGTGCAGTTTCGATTGTTTCTGGCGACACGACAGATGAACTATTTATCGCAAAAATTGAATCAACCCTTGGCGATTATCAGTTTGAAAATAAAGGAATTACGGATTCATCGCGAAGCTTATACATTTCTATGCCCGACTCGCAAATTGGTTTGTCTTCTTTGTCTGCAACAAACAAAGCAGAAATTAAACTTAATGAAGCGCCACTTTGGGATTTGAATTTTGAAATTGGCGCGGCAGCGGCACACTTAGATTTGCGCAAATATCGTATCCGCTCTCTCAATATTTCCAGCGGAGCTTCTAAGCTAAATCTTCAACTTGGCAACAGATCGGATTCTTCAGAAATCCATATTGAGGGCGGAGCAATGGAAGCTCAAGTGGAAATACCAGATTCATCTGGATGTAAAGTAGTTCGTGATGATGCGCTTAGCTCTTTTTCCTTTGACGAGGCCGCCGCCGTTGATGATGACACGTGGCAAACGCCGAATTATGAAACAGCACAGCATAAAATTATAATTTATATTGAAGCCGGCGTCAGCAAATTTACCATTCGGCGAGCAGGAAAACAATGAATGGGTTTGAAGAAATGAATGCTGTTAATTCTCCATGCAAAAAGATTAGTATCTCTTCCTGAAGCCGCATTATTTCAAATCGCGCCATCGCTTTCAATTATATATGGAGACAGCCGCCGCAATAAATCGCCCGTTTTATCGCTTATTCTTCCAATAACCAAAAGCGCTCCCTGCTCATTGTCTTCCCGATGTAAAATTTCTCCGGCAGCGTAAGCAATATCTATTGCAGACATTTCTGCGTAAGGAATTAATACTGAAATTGTATTTTGCCCTTGCGCAATAATTTCGGTCATCATCTTTAGTAGAGAATCTACATTAATATGCCTTGAGGCAGAAATCGGCACAGCGCCGGAAAATTCTGCAACTAGCGCGCCGATAGATTCATCGAGTGGCAACTGATCAATTTTATTCAACACATAAATCATCGGTTTTTGCTCGCAGCCGATATCTTTTAGCGTTTCTAATACGACTGCAATATGCTCTCTAAAATCTCGATGAGACGCATCAATGACATGAAGCAAAACATCTGCCTCTTGCGCCTCTGCAAGAGTGCTGCGAAAAGATGCAACAAGCTGCGCCGGAAGTTTGCGAATAAATCCTACTGTATCAGATATCAATGCTTTAGCTCCATTGGGCAAAGCAAATTGCCGCACAGTTGTGTCAAGTGTTGCAAAGAGCTGATTGGCAGTGTAAGCATTTCCTTCTGCTATTGCATTTAGCAGAGTTGACTTTCCGGCATTGGTGTAGCCCACAAGCGCAAATCTCGGCATAGCTTGCCGTCCTTTTCGCTGTTCAAATTTCTGTTGAGCAACAATTTTAAGCTTTTCTTTCAGTTCGCTGATGCGAGTTCGCACCAACCGTCTGTCAGTTTCTATTTGTGTTTCGCCCGGGCCGCGCGCTCCTATGCCGCCATATTGCTTTGAAAGATGCGTCCACATCCGCGATAGCCGCGGCAGCATATATTGCAATTGAGCAAGCTCGACTTGCAGTTTTGCCTCAGAGGTGCGGGCGCGACTAGCAAAAATATCCAGAATCACAGCGCTTCTATCAAGTGTCTTGATCTGCAGCTCGCGCTCTAAATTGCGAAATTGAACCGGTGTAAGCTCATTGTCGAAAAGTAACAACGTAATTTCTTGCTCTTCAACAATGGTTCGTATTTCTTCGATTTTACCTTTGCCGACGGCGGTGGCAACATCCGGCCTTTCTCGTTCTTGATATAGTCGGACAACTACTTCGGCTCCTGCATTTTCAGCAAGAAAAGCTAATTCGTCGAGATGTTCCATTGCGGTCTCTCGATGGCGAAGCCCTTTTTGCGATATTGCTATTGCCAAGGCTTTTTCGGTAGGCCGAGCAGTTTCAGTTGGTGTTTTTTTCATGGATTATGCTAGTATATGAAGGCACGTATATTTATGGATAAATTCTCCGGCGATTTGATTTTTTTACAGATTCAATAGTGAAGTGAAAAAGACGAATAAAAATATTTTAGCTATTGTGAAATACGTTGTTTTTCTGTAGAAGAATGACTGATGGTGCTGCTTCTTAATTGTAGAAGAACGTCTTGCCAAACTCCTGTAAATATGGCGTAATGTTCGCATTTCCTTTGCCAAAAAGGCGAGTTTTTTGAAAATAATGTTAAAATTTTTGCGGTTGTTTCAGCGTTATAAAAATAAAGAAGTTCAAGAAGAGTGTATAATATCAAAAAATTTTGTCCTGCATGTTTTTTAATGAATTGAATTTTACCGTTCACTAGCAACTGAACGCTTTCAATGCGTGGCAATGCGGTTGAACTTGCGCCTCGAATATGCTCTGAATAAATCCATGAGCAGAATATATTTTTCCATCCGTTTTTCTGAAGGCGGAAACAATAATCTGTTTCTTCGGCATAAAAAAAGAAGGACTCGTCAAAGCCGCCAACCTCATCAAACGCCTTGCGCCGAGTCATTAAAATTGCGCCGTCGAGATATTCTACTTTAAGGGGAATTTGCGGCTTATTTGGCTTGACAAATCGTCGCCTATGCAAAAAATTTGCAAATTTATTAATGCCGAATAGATCATATAAACCTGATTTTATACCGGGATACCAGCCGTAGCTTCTTTGCCATGAGCCATCTGGATAAACTTGCTGCAAACCGGTGACACCTACATCAGAATGTGCAGTAATATATTGATGCAATTGTGCAATAGCGTTGGGAAAGAAAAGGACGTCCGCATTGGTTATCAGGCAAATATCCGCGTCAGTTTTAGCCATACCGGCATTGACAGCCGCAGCATAACCCATATTTGATGCACATTTGATAAGTTGAGTGTCAGGATATGTCTTTTGAACTATCGAAGCAGTATCATCGGTAGAATTGTTGTCAACGACAGTAATTGAATGCGGCAAAGCACATGTTTCTTTCACCGACTGAATGCAACGGAGAGTTAAATCACGTGTGTTGAATGAAATAATAATAACGTCGAGCAGCGGTTTCATCATTCGGAAAAATAAAAAAGGCGATGTTGAGGCATCGCCTTAGAGTAGTGTCGGGGTGAGAGGATTTGAACCTCCGACCCCCTCGTCCCGAACGAGGTGCTCTACCGGGCTGAGCCACACCCCGAAACAATTCTTTGCGAAAATACTGCTTTTCGAGCAAACAGCCAATCAAACTAAGAGAATTTTGTAACTTGCAGATATTTACATTGTGTTGTTGCATTTATAGCAATGGTTTAAAAAATGATTAAAATAAAAATAATATTTTCAATAATATTGTTAGCTCTTGCAGTTGGTTGTGCAACTATGCTCCCTATTCCTACACAGACCGATGCAGACCGCGGAGCTTCTAAATTTCCCAATCTTACGCTGGAAGAACTGAATAAAGGAAAATCCAATGCTGACCTTTATTGCAAAAAATGCCACGAATATTATATGCCTACGGCATATTCCGTTGAAGAATGGGAAAAAATAATTCCTAAAATGGCGCAAATAGCTAAAAAGAAAATAGGGCATGGCACAGATGAAATAATTGCTGTAGAAACGCAAGAATCAATTCTTAAATATATTGTAACAATGAGAGAATTTGAGAAGTAAAAAAGAAATTTTACAAGTAAAGAAGATTTTGTTTTTTAATAAGAGCTAATGACTTGTAAACTAATCATTGAAGTAAATGGGAATATAATTAAATGAATCTAACGTTAGATTTAATGAAATAAGCAGTTCTTAGTTTGCTAAGCAAAGCTGAGCTGATTATAGTTTAAACAACCAATAGCGATTAATAAATGAGCCTACTCCGAAAAGTCGGTTAAAATTTCTAAGCATATAAAACATGGTAAAAAAGTACAGTTTTTACTCATTTTTAAGTAAAAATCGGCAAAAAAAAAGACTTTTTTAGCTCTTAAAAGATATGTTTTTTGAAAACAGCGAATCTATCGTCGCAATTTTTTAATAAATACCTTTTCGGAGTGGGCTCATAAATAGATATTATAATATGGCTGCTTCAATTACTGTTTATCTTGAAAATACGCCTTATAGAACTGCGGCACATAACGGACGCCATACGGTCTATTTTGATGAGCCGATAGATGCCGGAGGCGGTGACACGGCTCCTGACCCTACAGAGATGCTGCTGGCTTCGTTAGGAAGCTGCTCGCTTATTACGATGCTAATGTATGCCTCAAGAAAAGGGTGGAAAATTCGCTCTGCTCGAGTTGAGCTGTCGGAGAAAGCAGAGCGCACTCCCGAGGGATGGAATACTGTGATTCAAAGACAAATATTTCTGGAAGGCGAACTGGACGAATCGCAGCAAGAACGACTGCTACATATCTCTAAGCGCTGTCCTGTGGCGCAAATGCTTACCGGCAGTATTGCAATAGAAACCAATTTGAATATTCAAGATTCTTCGGCTAATGCAACACTTCCCGCCTTGTAGGATAGTTGCTGCGCATAGCGTCAAATAATGCTGCTCGCTCAACTTTAGGTAGGCGCATGGCTGATTTGAATATTATTGAATCGTCGTTTAATCGTCGGCTCGCCATCAATGCTGTCAATAAACCAATGGATGAATCAGCGACGATTTCGGCTTCAATTTTCGGAAATGCAAAGATTGACAGTTTTGCATGCTTGCAAAATGCGTCTGCAACTATTCGCGCGCCATTCAGTTTGGCATCAAAGCTGTAGCCAGCAATATGCGGCGTTGCTAAGAGGCAATAAGCAACAAGTTCGCTGTTTATGTATGGCTCATTTGAGAAAACATCAAGCACAGCATCTATGTTTTGGTGTTGCAGCCGCCGAAGAAGCGCATTTTCCTCTACAATATCGCCGCGCGACGCATGGATGAATAAACAGTCGTTTTTCATCAATGCAATACGCTTCTCATCAAACAAATGAAAAGTGGGGTGCAATCCATCGTGAAGAGGAACATGATTGGTGATAATATCGGCGCGAGAGCATAGCTCGTTGAGTTGAACAAAATGAGCTTGCGGCTCAAACACGAAGCCGACATCATTTAGCGGAGGATCGTTAACTATAACTTCCATTTGCAGAAGATTTTTGGCATAATGTGCCACTTTACGTCCAATATTTCCATAGCCGACAATTCCGAGAAATTTGCCGGATAATGTGAAATTTCGTTGTTTTGCCCAATAAAGTATTGAAAAAACAACGTATTCTGCCACCGAATTGCTGTTGGATCCTATTGCAGAAGAAAAAGTTATTCCTCTGCTTTTTAGATAGTTCTCGTCAATATGATCGGAGCCGGATGTTGCAGTTGCCACAAATTCAACTGGTGTGTTTTTAAGGAGTTGCGCGTTGACTTTGGTGATGGAGCGAACAAACAAGGCAGTGCAGTTGCGCAAATCTGATTGAGTAATACTTCGACCTTCAAATTCATGCACGTCTGAAATCGGCGCTAAAGCATCGGCTAAATATGGAATATTGCAGTCAATAAAGCATATGTGACGCATAATATATCATGAGGACGTAAATAATGCCTTGAAGATATACCATGCCATTTTTGGATTTTCTTTTAGCCGTCGCGTAGAATAGCCATACCAATCTTTGCCAAAAGGCACATAAATGCGAACGCGCTGACCAGCCCGTAAGAGCGCATCTCGACGCTCTTCGCGGACGCCGAGCAACATCTGAAATTCATGCGATTCGCGCCCGAATTGTTGCCCCGAAAGTAGTTTTTCGGCATCGCTGATCAATTCGTCATCGTGAGTTGCTATGCCGACCTTAGCGCCGCCATTGGTCAGTATTCGCAGCAATTTTTTATAATTTGCACGAATTTCATTTGGTTGTTTATATGCAATGGAAGCGTCTTCTACGTATATGCCTTTGCATAATCTTACCGAAGGAGCATAAGCCAAAAGCGAGCGAACATCATCTTCGCTTCGGCGCATATATGCCTGAATAACAATGCCAACATTAGTAAATCCCTCGGAGCGAAGCCGACGATAATAATCGAGAGTTGCCGAAGTGTAGGGAGAATTTTCCATATCCATGCGGACAAAAACCCCTGATTCGGCGGCCAACTCGATGAGAGAGCGAATGTTTTCGTAGCCGAAGCTATTGTCAATGTCTAGTCCGAGCGACGTTGGTTTTACCGATAAATAACTCGGCAGTTTGTTTTCTGCTATTGCGTCAATTACTTCACGCGACGAAGCCGTTTCTCGCAATGCGCGTTCTTTCGAGGTAACAAACTCTCCTAAAACATCTATTGTAGAGGCAGCTCCTTTTGAAGCAAGGTCTTTGGCTGTGCGAACGGCATCAGAAAGCATATCGCCGGCAATATAGCGCTTTGCGACAGTGCGAACTATAGATTTTGGAATAATAGGGAGCGATTTGGCAATTAAGGCGTTTAGCATCGGCGTAATTTCGAGATAATAATAAAGCAAAATTACGCAGAAACAATTATTAGAAGTGTTGGAAACAGAATTTTAATTGATTGCCGCATATTTGAAAAAGCGATAATACGCTATGCTGCATGACTTTGTCCGTTGGTTTCAGGATGATGTTCGATAGGTGGGGCATCGTCTCCTCCATGTGATGGCAACTCAGATTTTCCGACTAATTGCGCGAAGGAAGGAATCTTTTTGTTGAAAATCAGTATCATAATCATGCCGCAGGTAACGCAAGAGTCGGCAATGTTGAATACAGGCCAATGATGCCATGTCTGACCAAAAATTGTAATGTCAGGAATGTCAATTTGAATAAAATCAACTACATAACCAAAGAATAAAGATGATTCTCCATAAAAGACGCCATAGAAAGCACGGTCAATAAAATTGCCTAAAGCACCAGCCATAATAAGTGTTACGCCAATGCGGACAGCAGTGGAGAAACCGGATAATTTATGTAAATACCACGCAAGAGCTGCGGCGGCGATCAAAGAAAAGGAGGTGAGAAATACTTTACCTGCGCCAAAAGTAATGCCAAATGCCATTCCGGGATTTTCTACAAAAGTAATTTGTAGAAAATCGCCAATGATGGGAATGGTTTGCCCTGGAAACATGCCTGCATGCTCAAACCCAAACAAAGAAAAACCTTTTACTGCAAGCTTTGTTGCTTGGTCAAAAAGAATTAATAAAACAATAGCGATAAAATAAGGCAGTGATGATGAACGCTTGCTCACAATGAAAAGAAAAAATGAATAATTGAAAATAAGAATGGTTCGCGAGTGCGCCTATTATAAAATTGTATAAAAAGCGCCGGCAAAATCTCATGCAGGCACTTTCAGGCATGGTTATCTTGCAGTAATGCGATCAATGCCGTCTTCGGGACATTCCTTGCGTATTTTATACGAAGCCGAAAGTGTTGTAATTGGCACTGCTATCAGCCGCTCTTTGGCAATGAGAATATTACATTCGCGGCACACGCCGTATGTTTTGTCGTCAATGCGAGCAAGAGCTTCGTCGAGTTTTCTAAGATATTCATTCACACGATTAATTTGCGAATATGTTTTATCTTTTTCAATAGCTTCACTACCTTGCTCGGCCATGTGCATCGAATAAATCATTGTGTCATCTGCATTGCCATAATTGGCAAGGTCGTCAAGTCGCTCGCGAAGCATGCGCAGCTCGTCAATTGTCTCATTTTTTGCTTTGTTTACAATTCCGCGGAAAAACTCGAGATCTTCATCGGAATAACGCACTGTTGGGCGCGATTGTTTGCTGCTTGGCATATCGCTCTGGGGCATAGTTGTCGGATCAATGTTTGACATGACCGTTACCTTTATAATTAGACATGTTAGCGTAATCAGCGTTGCTTGAAAAGAGGTTTATTTTTATATTCTTTCTAAAACAATATACACCGGCTCATCATTAATTTCTACTTGGTTTCCGGCATTTTCATGAGTGAACTTTAAATTTGAAGCTAGTATTTCGCTCATTACGTAGCTTCGCATTATTTCTATACTTCCGGCTATAATCTCAGATGCTGAAACTGATACGCTAATACGGTCGGTAACTTCAAAACCGGCGTCTTTGCGCAAATTCTGAATGCGATTGATAAACTCGCGGGCAAGGCCTTCGGCTATAAGCGCTTCGTCTGTTTCAGTGTCTAAGGCAACTGTAATTGAACCTTCTGCTGCAACGAGCCAACCCTCAATATCGGTGCTTACGATTTCAACATCATCGGTAGTTACAATTATATCTTCGTTGTATAATGATAGTGTACATTCTCCTGCGCTTTGAAGCAGACGAATATGATCATCGGTCATTTCGCGTATCGCTTGCGCTGCAATTTGTGTGGACTTGCCGAATTTTTTGCCTATTGTTTTAAAATTAGGTCGCGCAGTGCGGCGCACAATGCCTGCATCGTCATTTACATATTCAATTGATTTAACATTAATTTCCTCAAGTATTATATCTTCAACTGCCTGAAAGTCGCGTCTTTGCTGTGGCGACGATACCGGCAAGAGAATGCGCCTGAGCGGCTGGCGAGTGCGAATTTTAGCGCGTTCTCGCAAAGAACGCGCAAGAAATACCGCCTTTTGCGCCAATGCCATTCGACGCTCGAGCGCTTTGTCCATCAGCGTAGAGTCAGGCAAAGGCATATCTGCCAAATGTATTGATTCCGGTTGCGATGCAGAGCGTAATGAGCGATAAAGATAGTCAGATAAAAATGGAGCAGCCGGCGCTATCATTGCAATTGCAGAGATTAACGTTTCGCGCAATGTCTGATAGGCGGCTATTTTCTCAGCATCACAATCGCCTTTCCAGAACCGGCGACGATTGCGGCGAATATACCAATTTGACACGTCATTTCGTAGAAATTCCTGCACAACTCGAGCTGCTCTATACACATCGAGTGCATCCATCAGTTCGCGGTATCGTGCAATTGTGGAGTTAAGCAACGAAAGCGCCCATCTGTCTATTTCAGGGCGTTCGGCCAAAGGCACTATTTTCTCGCTGCCGTCAATGCCGTCTACATTGGCGTATAATGCGTAAAACTTATATGATTCTGTCAATGTTCGGAAAAAATCGGCGACAACTGTTTTTACTAAATCATCTTCATTGAATAATGTCGGGCGCCACGGAGGATTATTGACGATCATATACCAGCGAACGGCATCCGCGCCGCGCCGCGCCATGATTTCGAATGGATCTATTGTATTGCCCTTTGACTTCGACATTTTTTGACCGTTTTTATCCAATATCAAATCATTCACAATAATGGACTTGAATGCGGGCTTGCCAAAGATTGCAGATGCAATATTATGCAATGTGTAGAACCAGCCGCGAGTTTGGTCAATTCCTTCGGCGATGAAGTCAGCAGGAAAGCTTTTTTCGAATATTTCTTTATTCTCAAACGGATAGTGAAACTGAGCAAAAGGCATGGCGCCGGAATCGAACCAAACGTCAATGACTTCTGGAACCCGCCTGTATGTTTTGTTGTTTCTACGGAAAATTACTCTGTCGACAAATGGGCGATGCAAGTCAATTTTATGTCCTGATTCGGCGATGGGAACGGTTATGCCCTCGCGCACTTCATAGAATCCGTCCGAAAGTTCTGCCATCGAGCCGATGGCAAACATATCGCTCCCGTCTTCAGTTGCCCAAATTGGCAGTGGAGTGCCCCAGAATCTGTCGCGAGAAAGCGCCCAATCCTTAACGTCTTCCAGCCAATTCCCAAAACGTCCGCTGCCAATTTCCGGCGGCTGCCAGCGTATTGAGTTATTCAGTTCAATCATTGTTGCCTTGTACTGTGGCGAGCGAATAAACCAAGATTCACGGGCATAATACATTACAGGATTATCAGTTCGCCAGCAATGCGGATAGCTGTGCAGATAATCGAATGCCACGCGATAAATCTTACCAGCCTTTTTTAATGCCTTCACAATTTCACGATCAGCGCCTTCCTCAGTATGGTCTGAATACGTAAAATTTTTAATGGCGCGACCGGCAAATTCTCCAACATCTTCAGTAAAATGTCCGTTGGGTGTAACCGGTTGTAAAAAAGGAAAATTATATCGTTTCGACATTTCGAGATCGTCTACGCCGAAAGCAGGGGCGATATGGACAATACCTGTGCCGTCTTCCGTAGATACAAAATCACCAGCGAGAATGGTAAGAGCATTAGGATATACTGCCCTGTCTATTGGACAATAGTCGAAAATCTTCTTATATGTTGTGCCTATGATCTCACTGCCAGTAAAAGTGCGAAGTATTTCAACTATTCCGTCAAGCGCCGAAATTCGTGAATTTGCAATGACAACTCGCTCGGTAACATTATTGCCATCAACTGTGCGAGTATTTTTTACAAGAGCATATTCAATAGTTGGTCCTATGGCTAAAGCCGTATTTGCAAACAGCGTCCATGGGGTTGTTGTCCAGACAAGAATTAATGCGTTTGCAAGTTCGGTAATTGGCGACGAAATAATGCGAAGCTTTAAATAGCAATTTGGATCTCGAACTTCGCGATAGCCAAGCGATAACTCGTGCGAACTGAGAGGCGTTTCTATTGTCGGAGATTGGGGGACAACTTTAAAACCCTTGTATATCAAACCTTTATCGAAGAACTGTTTTAATGCCCACCACACTGACTCAATGTAGTTGTTAGTGCACGTAACATAGGCAGAGTTCATATCCACCCAATAACCCATACGCTCAGTAAAAGCACTCCAGCCCCCGCTCATTTCAATATTTTTTGTAACAAATTCTTTGCAGGCAGCATTAAATTTCTCTATGCCGAATTGTTCGACATCAGATTTATGCACCAAGCCAAGTTGCTTTTGCACGGCGATTTCTACCGGAAGGCCATGCGTATCCCAACCTGCTTGTCGCCGTGTGTAGAAACCGCACATAGATTTATAGCGACAAACCATATCTTTGACAGTACGCGACATCAAATGATGCAGTCCGGGCTTGCCATTGACGGTTGGCGGTCCTTCAAAAAAACTAAATACAGGAGCATTGCTGCGCTGCTCTAAAGATTTTTCAAATATTTTTTCATTTTTCCAAACTTGCAGAATTTCCTTTTCAATTTCTGCATAGTCAAGACGATCGGGCAAAGGTTTGTACATAAAAGAACTGTTGTCAGTTTTCTGTATACTCTATCAAAAAAGAGTTTTGGATATGCTTATCATAACTTACTCCTGCTATTAATAGCAAACTTTGGAGTTTTGATGAAAAATTGCGGACAAAAACACAAAAATACCTCTTTTCTGTCGTATTGCATCAATGTTGAGAGCGCATGTCAGAAATCACAATGGTTATACGATAGAATTGCCTCAAATTGTGAATGATAACATAAGGTGAGAAAAGAGCAGAAAAGGCAGGAAGATAATCATGAAGATTATGCAGAATTATCCTAAAGAATTGCCTAATAATTCTGAATGAAAGCGCATAAGCGTTTCGGCTTCCCATATATTTCCGCATCGGCTGTGTGAATAGGATAAATTGCGGATCATTCTTAATATCATGGAAATATTTTCGATGCGATTGAGCATGTTTTCTTGGAATTTAACGCCGTTTTTCTCAATAAAATTACGACAGTCGCTTCTGCTAATGAATGTTCCGCCATTAAAAACATCAAGATACGTGTCAATGGCCGGCGCATATACGATAAAGTGCATTGGCATGCCAACGCCATAGAGATCTAACCCGGTGCGCTCTCCAATGAGCATGTAAAGCAACGATAAAGTTATTGGTATTCCTATTTTCTTTGCTGCGACCGTATTGATATAGGAAAAATCAGGATTGTAATATTCTCTTTCAGCGCCATGATAGCCATATTTGTTAAAAAAGACAATGTTTAAAGCAAGAACATGACCGAGCTCGCTATGTGTGTTGGAGCGTATAAATTCTTCGTGGACGCTAAGTGCAATTTGGTCTAAATTGCTGATTATTCTATCATCTTGCAATTCAGGATATCCAAATTTTGCTAAAGCTATCGCTGACTGCTCAATATCAGGATCCATGCCGTTGAGCGCGGCATAGCCAATTATACTCTTCAATTCACCAAGTGCATGATATTGTAAGGAGTGCAGCGCTTTTTGGGCATTGCAGCGAATAACCGAGTTGGAACTGCTTTCAATCAACGTTCTTAACTTTGGCGCAATATATCCGCCCGCTTTGGCAAGATTGGCAATAACTATGTCTGTCACTGCAATGTCAGCGTCGTCTAATAATGAAAAAAGGGCAGTAATTTCATTACTTGATAAAGAATCTGTTTCGCAATCTGTATTTTCAATTGTTGGCGGCATATATGTTCCAATTCATCTTATACGTCAAATATTGCATGCTAATTCCAAAATTAAGAATTTACAGTTCTATCAGATGAGCCCACTCCGAAAAGTCGGGTAAAAAAAACATAGATAGTCAGCTGTTAAATTGCAATATCGCATTTGTTTTCA
>JBDHXA010000077.1:0-13539 GCA_039810485.1 Chlorobiota bacterium
TACTTGGATGGAAAACTCCAATTCAAGTATTTACTGATAATTACAAAAGTGTTGCACTTCAGTGTTGAATCCGCCGCCATGATGCTTTGTTCTCCCAACAGATTTTGATGTGCGAAGCGCGTACATATCTCACTTATTGTATGTAAATCGTAAAAAGAAGCCAAAAATGACATTGTAATTTTTTAATTGGAGAAATCAACACTTAGCTTGCCACTTTACACTCTCAATTCTACACTTTCAATTATCATAGCTTTCCTATTGCTTAATCCTGTCCTTTCTATCTTCATCATCATCTAATACTCTTACTCTAGCTTGCCAGTTGTTTTTTATTGACCAAAAAACAAATTGAGTTTTACTCTTTTTTCAAAGTCTGTCAAGAAGAGTGCTGAAACTTCTATTTTGACGAAGATCACGATAGACACAGAATGCTTTAAAGGCCTTACCGGTTTCTCCCGGAAGTCAAAAAAAATATTTTGGTAAATTAGAAATATTTGCGTACGAGGAGGAGAGTCTTAGTAATGCAGATGCAATATTAAAGTGCAGCATTATTGTAATTCTTTGTGTATACTTGGATTTGCATTATCAAACTCTGCGACAAATACAACACCATAGCAAAATGCCTCGCAAAGAGAAACTTTGCGAGGCATTTTGCTATGAGAATACAATAGAATCGTCTATCGTTCAATAACTACCGGAATAGTAATTGTGCCGTTTTGCGAGGCCAAAACTGCTTGATATATTCCAGAAGGGAATTCTGACGTATTAAACTGAACAGTATAATTGCCGGGCAGATGATTGCCCTCATCAATTACTGAAACCGTCATGCCTAGCGTATTTTGTAATGATAGGCGATACGATCCGCCGTTTGGCAATGTAAATGTTGCCTCGGTAAAACCGGTTGCAGGATTTGGAGCAAATTGAAGCAACGAACTCTGTGAATCGCCTTCGAAAACAAATTTATCGGTTTCTTTGGTAAACGGCTGAGCGCCTGCTTGTATATTATACTTCTGATTCAGATAATCAAATATCTGCGTGCGTATATTAACATCAGCTGTGTTGATAATGTATACCTCTGCCATTCTGCCTCTGAAGAAATCGCTGTAGCCGGAATTCATATTCATTCCATTATGATAGCGTGTTTGGTCGAGCGTGGCACCTATGCCGCCATTATGAGTATTAGGTGTAATGAAAGGATCAATATATTGATTGTTGAGCGTACTTGTTGTGCTGGTAACTCCTTCATTGGACAGCGAAAGGCGCAACGACGAGCCGTCATAGACAAATTGAGCAAGATATGTTCTGTTGGTTGAAAGGATGCGGTTAATCCACCAGCGACGGCTGTCCCATGCGCCTGCATAGAGCCGCAGATTGTCAATGTACATATTAAAACCGCTTGGCTCGCCTCCAATTTCAACAAGCATTTGCTTGTTTGTAGCATTAGAGCTTGTACGGAAGACAACAAAAATTGTTTTGCCATCGCCGCCGTTAATTGCATCGCGGGCTGCAATGCCCATGCCCTTGCCTGCATTAAATTGCACAATAGGATAACCGTTAATGAGGCAATCTCCCGTATTGCAGTAGCTTGGCTGCATACTAGCAGAATTCTGCGTTGCATGGTCGTCAGATCCGGCATCGGTGGCATCAGGCCATAACTGAACCAAAGATCCATTTGCCTGATTTACATCTGATGCTATTAAATGAACGATGGGCGAGAATGTCTGATTGTCGCCAAGAATATTAAACGGATCGCTTGTTCCGCTAATTGTATAGCTGCCTTCGCCTTGATAAATATAGGCCTCGGCGTATAAAGTTTGGTTGGCTGCGGGCGTGGTAAATGTTAATGTTCCATAAAGAGCAATGCCTTGACCGCTCAATAGAGCAGAAATAGGGCTGTCCGTTAAATAAGAATTGCTAAGATTAACTTCGGTGTTTTCGAGGTCGAGGTCAATATTATGGTATTCATCTACAGCTTGCACTATTACATCCGGCTGCATGACTGCTCCAGTATACACATCTGTTGGTTGTTGTGCAAACCTCAGATGATCGGCGATTACCTCAATTCGATTGTCATCTCCTTCCGTGGAAGTAGCTGCTCCTCCTGCATCAGGATCCTTAAACTCGGTACCATCGGCGGCCGCTATTGCAGATGTGATTGAGTAAATGATTTGAGTATTGTCTATAACATTAGTTGTAAAAGTAGCACGTAATTCAAATACTGTATCGTAATCATCAGATGCGATAATATCGTTTAAATTAGAGAAGTGAACATTCCCGTCGGCGGGTACGGGCATTTCAGCAATTTTTCCATGTTCAGTATAGTAGATAGCCAGACGATTCACCATTCCCGGATGACTTACATGTATGGTAAGATCAGTAAGCGTAGTTGGCATATCGTCTGCATCAGGTGCTGATGCGCCTCCATCTCGAACTATAAACCTTGCAACTGCAACAGAGTTGTATAAATCAACATTATTGCCTAAATAGTCAATATATGGTATATTCTGATTGTAGTAGAAATCGGGATCGGCTATAATGTCGCTTCCGCGCAAAGCCGCAGTGCTAGTGCCTGCAAGATAACCGTAAGAATCATCAGATCCATAGCCATATACCATAGCAGAGAGCCGACCGTTCAGGCCTGCATCTAGATTATGTGTTCCACGTGATAAGCCGGATAGAATTACGGCGGATATTGTTGGATCGAACGGAATAGGCGAAAAGCCGACAACTGCATTGCCATCAAGCCGCACATTGCCAATATTTGAAGTGGCTGTTGTAATATTTACAAAATAGCTGGGAATATTAGGCGTGTCGAAAGCATTGAACGTAATTTTATCGATCATTTGATCAACTGGAGGCACATAGACGGAAAATGGGTCGGAAGCTACTCCATCACACGCAGACCCTGGGCAATATTGCATTACTGCTACTGGTGCACTAGCTGTAACAACCTCGCGTTCGGACGTTGAAAAATTATATGTCTGACCTGCATTAATAGTTGAGATTATGTTTCCATTGCGGAATATTTGAGTAGCATTTTCTGTTGCTACAATATCGTATACAATTGGTGCTCTCTTCCGTGCAAGCGGCACTAAAATAAAGCGTTGTCCAAGTCGCTTAGTAGGCATATTCTGCTCAAAAATATGGTCGCAATAAGAACAGCCTCCTATATTGGTGCAAATCGCTCCGCTAAATAAGGCAATTGGATTTGAAGAAATTACAAGAGATCCGTTTAAATTTTCCCCCCAATTGCTTTGTACTTGGTATGTTTCGCCTTGGTTAAGCTCTACAGTATATGGGATATTTGCATAATGTCCGCCCACTGTGTTAACGGTAGGAGTAATGGTTACGATTGTATTGTTTTGAGCAGCCGCAATCAAGAATTCAGAAGCATAAACATTAGCTCTTGCACCTGCTACACGATAATTTGTTCCTAAAGATGAAGTGGGAAGCACACCAGAAGCATCGCTTGAATATGTAATAGAATTGAGAGCATAGACCGAAACCGGATTTTGAGCAACTACGTGAATTCCCTTGGGCATGATATTGTCCGAACCGGTATTATATGCTTCAGCAATTGGAACTATGATTGAAACTCCGGAGTTTGCCGCAATATTAAAATTTTGTGTGAATGATCCTAAAGGCACAGAGATTGTGCCGGAAGTGGCAATGTCTGAACTTATGTAAACAGTCAATGTGGGCGTAGAATAATTTTCGCTAAATCCAAACCAGAAATCTTTCCCTTTCGTAGAGAGTTGAGCTTGTGCTGAAAACGAGAAAAGCAAGAAAAACACTGCGGCAAATATAGCTTTTCTTGCACTGCTTAGTATATTCTTTTTCATGGGTATACTTATTAAAATTAGTGATTGATAGATATTATTTAATTGATGTGGTTTCGGCAGAGAATAGCGCGTCGGGCATCTGCGTGTTGATTTCTATTTTGCTGATGTGACGCAAAGAAATCTCTTTGCCAGCAACTGTCTTTGTGATGGTTGTGGGCAATGTAATGCTGCCAACTGTTTGATAATCTGTGTAATCAACAATTACATCATAATTCCCCTGATTCAATTCTTTTCGAATTTCGCGCATAGGCAGAAAGTTGTCTTGCCGAACAAAGACAGTTCTTTCATCGTCCGGGCTAAAAACAGCTTTCAGCACAAAAACAGCAATACCGTTTATTGTTGAAGGAGGGAGCAAAGTTAGCGACGAAGCTTTTTCTGGGCGTGGAATAAAGCCCAATGAAAGTGAGATATTTCGAATTTCGTACTCAGTCATTCCTTTTATTGGTCTTTTAGTAGTGCCGGATACAATTTCGTTTTGCTGCCATCCGCTTCCAGCATTCCAGCACAATGTTGTTGTTCCGCGTCCTTGCATCGTAATGTGCAGCAAAGCTTTGTCGTCGCTTCTGCACTCGGTTAGAAATGTGGAAGTATGGCCATATTCCGTCAGTTCTCCATGCAACACAATGGTTTGCGCTGTATTGACTTTCGAAGCTGATGCAACATTCGCTGCGATTTGTTCTGCTGTTTGAGCTGAAGCCATGAATGACACTAGCATTAAAGTAAATGCTATGACATAGAATTTCTTCATAATAGATCTCCAAAAAATGATGAAAATAGCATGCCGCATGCAAATAAAACGGCAATACGCTGAAATGCAAAAATGATAATACAAAATTACAATTATTAAGATTAATATTGTCAAAGTACAGATTGGATATTTATAATAAATTAATGAGTTACAGTATAGAGGCAGAATAAATTGCCATCTGGCAACGGCAGCAATATCAGCGATTGGCACGATGCTTGCAAATCTTACGAAAAAATACTGATAATTTGCATTATTGTCAATGAAATTATTTACTCTTTCTCGTTTAATTTTTGTATTGTTGCTGGTTGGAGTTCTAGCTGTTTTTTTACCCGCAGCAGCATACTCTCAAGCGCCGGCTTCAACGCTGCCTTTGCCTAAAATATCACTTGGGCTGGAGCATGCGCAAAACTCAAAAGATGCAGTGCTGACTCTGCAAATAGTGGCGGTGATGACCATACTCACCCTCGCGCCCTCCATCTTAATAATGGCTACATGCTTTACTCGAATTATTGTGGTGTTTCACTTCCTGAAGCAAGCGCTTGGCACACAAACTCAGCCGCCCTCGCAACTATTGACCGGCTTGGCGTTGTTTCTTACGTTTTATGTTATGCAGCCGGCGTTAAATCAAGCAAATTCAACAGGTCTGCAACCGTATTTGCGCGATGAAATTACGCAAGAGCAGGCAGTGACTAATATTGTAAAGCCATTCCGCGAATTTATGCTGCGGCATACCCGCGAGGAAGATTTGGCACTTTTTGTAAAGCTTAGCGGAGCTGAAAAGCCGGCGACGCTCGATGATGTTTCGACGCTAACCGTCGTACCTGCATATTCATTGAGCGAACTTCGAATAGCATTCCAAATAGGTTTTGTGATCTTCATTCCGTTTTTAGTCCTTGACATGGTAATTTCCAGCATTCTCATGTCGTTAGGAATGATGATGCTTCCGCCGCAGCTAATTTCTATGCCGATAAAAGTTTTGCTATTTGTGATGGTAGACGGCTGGAATCTTATTGTCAAATCGCTTATGGACAGCATTATTGCGCCGAGCTGATAATCCAACAAAAACTAAGGGAAAATATGTCAGACGAACTTGTCATACAACTGATTCGCGATGCGTTTTATCATGCTTTGCTGATAGCAGGTCCTTTACTTGCATTATCTTTGGCGCTAGGACTGATAATTGCCATTTTTCAAGCAGCGACTTCTATCAACGAGCAAACTTTGACATTTGTGCCGAAGTTAATATTGGTGTTTGTTGTTACAGTAATTGCGCTACCATTTATGCTTGGCACAATGAAAACGTTTGTCATAGGGCTTTTTCAGATGATACCAACACTTAAATAGCTACTGCCGAATGTGTTGAATTTTCCAAAGAGAATGAAAAAGGATTGCTGAGATATATTATTGAACATAGTTCATTTCTTGCTCGAAAATTGAAGCATAATTCTTAATTTTTCTACGGATATTTTAATAAGGAAATCAGCGTTATTACTGCGATTCATTTGCTTGTGTGATAGTTCGATTGAAATAACAATAATGGCTAATAATCTTCCGCAATGATTTCGCAGGCGATTATTATCCACAATAGATTGTATTGAAAAGATATGCTTGATTCAGGAGCGATAACATATTTCTCAACAAAATTCATTGTTGGACTGCTGATATTTATCCGCGTTTCCGCGATGATGTTCATGGCTCCTGTTCTTTCACATTCATCTGTTCAGCCGCATCTCAAAATTGGCCTTTCTGCAGTTGTTGCCATGATGCTGACTGCCGCTTTTGCCGATAAACAACCAGCAATAGATATTCATGCATGGTCATTGTCGTTATTTGTTGTCAAGGAATTTCTGATGGGCGCTGCAATTGGCTTCGCTTCGTCTATGATACTCTATGCGGTGGAGTTTGCCGGAGGACTTCTCGATTTTGACATTGGATTTCAAACTTCATTGCTATTCGACGCGAATACTGATGTTCCCACTTTGATTGGACAGTTGAAAAAGATGGCACTTTTGATGGTGTTCCTTGGAATGAACGGACATCATTTTTTAATTGAAGCAATTTCTGCAAGCTTTGTTGCGGTGCCATTGGATGGGTTTGGGATTACAAGCTCTGCGGTAGATACTCTTGTGCGTTTAGCTACAAACGTTACAATTATAGCAGTTAAGATTGCATCGCCGATTCTTTTGTCGCTGTTGTTAGTGAATATATCTCTTGCTTTGCTATCGCGCGTTGCGCCCCAGCTCAATATTTTTATTCTAAGTTTTCAATTCAAAATAGGAATTGGATTACTGATGCTGTTCATCACAATTCCGCTGTTTATTATGGTGGCAAAAACAGCAATGACCTTTTTTCAAAATGAAACTTATACGGTGATTATGGCGCTGAATCCAAAGCGATAACCGCTTGAAGTACCAATAGGAAACAATAGTTTACGATGGCAGAAACTCCCGATGGACAACAGAAGACCGAGCCGGCGTCTGGCAAGAAACTCACGGACGCTCGCAGCAAAGGTCAAGTGGCTAAAAGCATTGATGCTACAAGCTCTGTCATGCTTCTATTAGGCGGAATGCTTGTTGCAGCTTTCGCTGTTCCTCTTTTGCAGCGACAGATGGAGTTTATGCGCTCAATGTTTACTATTTCACCGAATATTATACTGACAGATGAAAGCATTGCCAAATATTATCCCGATCTTATAGGCACGATCGCCATATTGGCTTTGCCATTGCTGGGCATTATTGCTCTATTGGCTGTATCAGTAGAAATAAGCCAAACTGGTTTCACAATAGCAACAAAAAAATTTACTGAAGGACTAAATTTTAAGCAAATTTTCAATGTGTTCCAAGGTTTGAAACGCATATTTGGCTCGGCGCGATCTGCAATGGAACTTGTGAAAAGCATCATAAAACTGCTTATAGTTGGCGCAGTTTTGTATCAGGTGCTAAGTCGGAGAGCCGATGAAATTGCAGGACTTGCCACGCAGCCATATCAACATATAGGAGCCATAATTGGTAGTATTATCATGGAGTTGCTTTGGAAGATTGGAGCGATTTATTTACTAATAGGAGCAGGCGACTTTTTCTATCAACGCTATAAATATCGCGATGACATGAAAATGACCAAGCAAGAATTGAAGGAAGAAACCAAACAGTCGGAAGGCGATGTGGAAGTTAAACAGCGGCTTCGCCAAATGGTTAAGCAACGGCTAAAAAGAATTATGCTTCAAAATGTGAAAAAAGCTGATGTTGTGATCGTCAATCCTACTCACTATGCTGTAGCATTGGAGTATAAGCCCGGCATGAGCGCACCCAAGGTTTTGGCTAAAGGCATAGATTATCTTGCTCTTAAAATCCGTGAAATAGCAAACGACAATAGTGTGCCTATTGTAGAAAATCCGCCGCTGGCACGCGCTTTGTACTCTGCAGTGGAGATAGATGCTGAAATTCCAGAAACATTGTTCAAAGCAGTAGCTCAAGTTCTTGCTTATATCTACAAACAAAAAGCGAAGAAATAAGAAAATTGAGCATACAAAACTTTCAATTAAATTGCTAAGGCATCATTATCAACCAATATTTTGATTTTAGCTAACTGTAAATGGCTACAGTATCAACATCTGCGTTGCAGGTTCCCGAACCTATAAAACGAGTTTTGGATAGTATAACTTCCAATCCCGATATTGCATTGGGTGTTGGTGTGCTTATGGTGATAGCTTTGTTGATTCTGCCATTGCCGCCGATATTGTTAGATATTTTGCTGGCATTAAATATAACAATTTCGGTTCTTGTTCTGATGACCTCGATTTATATTACAAGTCCGCTTGAAATTTCGTCGTTTCCCACAATTCTTCTTGTAACCACATTATTTCGCTTAGGCTTAAATATTGCAACTGTTCGCCTGATATTGAGCAGAGGAGAAGCGGGCGACATAATTCACGCTTTCGGAACATTTGTTATAGGCGGCAATTATGTAGTCGGCATTATTATCTTCCTTATCTTACTTATTATCAATTTTATCGTCATTATCAAGGGATCAACGCGCATTGCAGAAGTTGCAGCGCGCTTTACTTTAGATGCTTTGCCAGGCAAGCAAATGAGTATTGACGCCGATTTAAATGCCGGTTTTATTGATGATAAAGAAGCGCGAAAAAGACGCGAAAAGTTGTCGCGAGAGGCGGAATTCCACGGTGCTATGGACGGAGCATCCAAATTTGTAAAAGGCGACGCCATAGCTGCAATTATTATTATGGCGGTCAACATCATTGGCGGCTTTGCCATTGGCGTTGCGCAGCGCGGGATGGATGTAACGCAAGCGCTTTCCACCTATACGATACTTACAATAGGCGACGGATTAGTTTCACAAATTCCGGCATTATTAATATCTGTTGCAGCTGGACTTGTAGTTACGCGATCATCGGCAGGCGAAAAACTTGAGCTTGAACTTGCAAGTCAGTTCGGCTCGCGCCCAAGAGTTCTCGCAGTTGTATCGGGGACTTGCGTAGCTCTGGCAATCGTACCCGGGTTTCCGGTAACTCCATTTCTATTATTGGCAGGCGTAACAGCAGGACTAGCTTTTGTGCGGACCAAAACTCAGAAGCAGGAAGCAGCAGAAACTTTGCGCGAGGAGCTTGCTGCCAGTGCCGAACAAACCAAGCCGCAAGAGCAGCCCATAGAAGATTTGTTGCGAATAGACCCTGTGGAAGTCGAGCTTGGATATGGACTTATTACATTGGTCGACGAGTCACAAGGCGGTGATGTGTTCAAGCGTATCACCACTATTCGACGACAGTTAGCCACTGAACTTGGCATAATTTTGCCGCCGGTGCGCGTCCGTGATAATTTGCAGCTTGCCTCGGAAGAATATGTTATCAAATTGCGCGGCATTGAAACGACGCGAAATACATTGTATCCCGGAATGTTGCTAGCTATGAATCCCGGAAGCGCAGAAGGCGAAGTAAATGGATTGAAAGTTACCGAGCCAGTGTTCGGCCTGCCGGCCACTTGGATTGCTGTTGCCGACCGCGAAAATGCCGAAGTTATGGGATTTACCGTTGTTGAGGCGGCGACTGTATTAGCAACGCATCTTACCGAACTTTTACGGCGCAATTCTGACAAACTTATGACTCGGCAAGATGTTAAGCAGCTCGTTGAAAACCAAAGAAAAGATTATCCTGCAATTGTCGAGGAAGTGCAGCCGGATATGATGCCTACTATTCAAAAAGTGCTGCAAAGTTTGCTCAAAGAAGGCATCCCTGTGCGTGATTTGCCGCTCATTCTTGAAGCAATTTTGGAATATGCCAAAGTAACAAAAAACCCTGATGTTCTTACCGAGTACGTGCGCCACAGCATAGGCGACACCATTAAAAAGCTTTATCAAGATACGAAAGGCGTTATTCACGCAATAGCGCTTGAGCCGAGGGTAGAGCAGTTATTAACCAACGCTCTGCAGAACAATCAGCAAGCAGTTGTTTCAACTTCGCTCGGACTTGCGCCCGATGTGCTGCGCAGTTTGCAAGTCGGTGTGTCGCAAGCGATTGACGATGTTTCGCTGGCCGGTTTTATGCCTGTCATTATTACGCCGGCACAAATTCGCCCGTATTTCCAACGTATGATACGCGCTTCATTTCCAATGACTAGTGTTATCAGCTATACCGAGCTTCCTCCCGATGCTGAAATTGAAATAATAGAAACAATTCGGTTATAATAGAAAGTCATCTGTCAGCCTATTATTTGAACATTACATAGAGAGTCAGGCGTGTCGCGATAATAGCGGTAGGTAGGTGCGTCAGTTTCGCCTATTACAAAACCAGATTGCTGCGCTCTCTCAAAAAAATCGGCGTCGTCAGCGTATTTCAATGAACTGAAACCTCCAATATCAAGAGCGCGGTCACGCCTGATAACAAAAGCACCTCCAATCACACATTCGGAAATATGTATTTTTTTCGAAGTGTCATTTTTGTCTGGAACATAAGGATTGCCGATGATCTCAACGCCTCCGTGAAGAATATCAACTTGCTGATATGTATGGAGAATTTCTCGTCTAACCGACAAATGCTGCTGCAAATATTCGTCGTCAGAATCCAAAAAAGTAACAAATAGACCGCAAGAAGCAAGAATGCCGGCATTGCGGCTTAAAGCTGTTCCGCGGTTGCGATGAAAAAGATAGCGAAAACGTTCATCTTGATCCATATATCGGCGCGCAATTTCAGATGTATTGTCAGTGCTGCCATCGTCTACAATAAGCGCCTCCCAATCGTTTTCTTGCTGAACTAAAAGCGAGTCAAGCGCTCTCGGCAGTAATTTGGCTCGATTATATGTGCAGATAACAATAGAAAAAAAAGGAATTCTGCCAGGATAAATTGTAATCATTGACAAAGCGTGATTTTATTATAAGAAATATTTGAATTTTAAATAGTAGTGTTTTCTAATTTATTATACAGTAACTATTTGTTAAAAATAACATATAATTTAACATGAAGTATTAATTGTGTGCAAAATTGATATATTGATAATTAATTTTGCATAATAAACTTTTATGCATGCTGCAATAAATTTCCAATAGTAGTATAAATAATATTTTATATTATTACAACCGCCTGCAAAGCAATGCGATTCGCGTGTTATTATGGCGTGTAAGAATTATTGTTCCTTGCTCACCAGAATCGCAAAACCGTAGTTTTTGTCGAATAATTTCTGGCTCTTCTGGAAATCCTCTTTTTTTAATTTCCGTACTTGATGTGAATTTACAAGATAAAATCGCCGATTGTAATTTTTTATAAGAAAATGGAAAGACACTAATAATTTTGAATGTCGAAGCAAATGGCGAATGAGTTAACGGTTGAGTTGCATAACCGTAAGCAATTGTATAATCAATTAGTTCGGCTGATTGTTCTGCAAGCCATGATGAAACAAAGCCAGAGCGTATCAACGCGGCATGCGGCTCAATTAAATAATCGCCAACGCTGAGATGTTTGATTGCAGATAGTTTTTCAGGTGTTTTACTTTTCGGCTTCCACTCTATATTCTGGTCAGCAAGCCATACCGAGCCATCAATAACATCAGTACCGCGCCAAAGTGTTTGTTCGCGACATTCATTGTGCATTCCGATCCACTCGCGCGACCAACCCAAAGGCGGCTGCAGATTTGCTATTGGAGAAATTTTAATGCCCATGATTGGAGCGATTCGCAACGAAAGAAGCCAGTCGAGCGGCGGGCTGTAATCTCGAGGCAAATATACTCTGCGCGATGAGGTGCGCCTCGCCGGGTCAGCCCAAAAGCCGTCGAATTTCTCATTCAACCACGAATGATCTTTTCCAACTTCTTGAGTAATAACGGTAATATTTTCTCTTTGATGTCTTGAAAAATTTATGCGAGCTAGCGAAGCAATATAATTGTCTGACTCATAGCTTTCAATAAATGCTGCGATTTGCGATATTGATAAAGCATCGCTGCCTGATCCTGTGCATACTTCCGCCACTCTTTTGCAATCCAAATATTTTTCAGCGTGATGTTTCGCTATTGCCGGTGCGGTGGATTGTTCATATGTTGCTCTTGTAAAAAGCCATGGCAAAGCGGGAAGTTTTGCTCGTTCTGATGCTTTTTTCATCAGTTCTGCAAAAGTAAGCGATTCGGTTATGCTTGCAGAATCAAACTGAGAATATGCTTTTCTGTATAGTTCAATGTCTTGAGCCGAAAGAGATCTGTTGCTGCGCACTAATTCATGAGCGCCTTCAAGAAGTCGTTGCGCCTTGTCAGTCAGCCAAAAATTGGCATCTATCGGCATATAATAATGCGGCTAATTAAAAGTTTGTTTGTATTTGTTTCTGCAATGCAATAGTAAATGCCGTTGCTAAGATTTGTTGTTCTAAACGGAGATTCGGCAGAAGAACCTGCTAAAATACCGTTGGAAGAATAAAGATTAAGTGAGATAACATTAGAATGAAAATCCCAGTAAATATTGTCTGAAGCGGCGTCAAATTGAGTAGAGAATTGATTTGTAATGTGCGTTTTGTCATTATCAACGCTTGTTACAATATACGAACATTCTTCTACTGCTCCATCAGGCGAAACAAGCAGCAAAGCAAGCGAACTGCCATTATTGTTTTTTGCCGGATTCCAAAATCCTGACAGAAGCAATAATTCAGAGGTTCCTCCATGCCCGCCTAAATTTAAATCGAAAATGCGGCGCATAATAGGTTCTGACAATTCCTCAACGAGAGACACATAGTAGGAAATAGTGGGCATTGGCAAAGGCATAGGAGAAAAATCGCCAAATGAACTCTTGCGTATGAGCGGAGCAATATCTAAAGCATTGAGAGAGCATATAGGAGCGTCGGGACATCCAATTTGAATCGTTATTTCCGACTCGGCGGGCGATTTAGATTTCAACGAAGTGTTGAGAGCAAGTGCAGAAACTTCGATGTTGCGCCCATCTGGATTGGGCGAGAAAGAAGATGTGCTTGCAACTCCTTGTATTACAACGTAAAAAGGAGATGACCCATCTACGACAACGGCCAAGGAACGCTTAAGTTCAGGTTGCACGAGAGATTTTATGACGATAGTATCGAAGCCGTTTATATTCGACATAATAAAAGGAGTGGCGTTGCGATATGCTAATGAAGGAACGATGACTGCACCTTTATGTTCGATGCTGATTTTGGCAAGCAAAGGATCTGGAGAATTGTTGACAAATTGCACTTGAGCTGTAGAAACAGCGACAACAAGTAGAAAAATTACAGTGGAAGCGATTGATTTTACATTCATTGATATCAATAACTGTTTAAATGTAAAGGATTTTTTACAAAACTATCAAATCAGACAGAATTACTAAACAATATGACGATTAAATTATCCATGCTTTTTCGTGAGAGTTTTCTGGATTTTTATCAATAGCGTCCTAAACGTTTATAGAAAGAGGGCAAATTAAGTAACTCTAATTATCTTAGAGGTTGTACAACAA
>JBDHXA010000078.1:0-12819 GCA_039810485.1 Chlorobiota bacterium
ACGGAAGATATTATGCCAATGTTTAGGGTTGTCATAGATTTTGCACTCGTTTTCTCGAAGCATTGAATGAACATTATTAAAAATGTTCATTTGCGGATGAGAGTTTGATTTTCTGAATATAATAAATTCACGCTAAGTAGTTGCAACACATGGCAAATATAATAAAAGTAAGCGAGATGTACAACTATATTTATCAACAAGTATTACCATATTTTTCTGTTAGTTTGAAAACAAATGCGATATTAAAATTTAACGGCTGATAATCAATATATTTACCCGATTTTTCGGAGTGGGCTCATCTTTATATAATTATTGCTGAATCAAGAGCATCCGTGTAACGCTTCCTTTGTCCGACTTTATATTTAAAATGTAAACCCCTTGCGAGTTTTTAGTTAAGTCAACGCGATTATCTTTTCCTACGCATACGGTTTCACCTAATATATTTTTGACTTTCCAATCTTGCAGAGATGAATTAATATTTTCAATAAAAAATATTTTGTCATTTGATGGATTTGGATATACTATTATTGTATTATCTTGAAAAGCGTCATTTATTCCATTCGGATTGTTTGTTATTTTAACTGTGTCGCATATAGGGCTGGTTGAGACAATAGGCGCAAAAAATTGAGCTAATTGCTTAATTCTTTGCGCTCGATTATCATAACTATGACAGCTTCCTCCAAGCATTTGCTCAATACAGTTTGCCTTGCCTAAAATATAATTGAAAGGAAAATCTGTTTCAGTAAATTGATTATTGATTACATATCCATAATTATTGCTCACATTCCAATTATTGATAGCTCTACTACCATGCATAATTGGTGTGTTAATTAATCCAGAACAATTATATCCATTTGTGAAGCACCATGTTAGACCCCAAAATATTTTTTTACTGTCAATCGAAACCAATAAATCACAAGGTTGATGAAAAGAAAAAATAGCTGGCTTCGGTTTGTTTGTATTTTGAATTCGCAACAAATTTGTGAATATTCCTCCAAAAATATTTCCAATTCCTTTTATAGTATAATCATTGTTGGATATTTCAATATTTCCTTCGATATTTCCCAAATCAGGCCTTTGTATAAGGTCGTTTGAAAAACTGCGAAATAAATTATGAACGCAAGCCAAAGTATTACTATTAGGTTTTGGAACTGAGTTTAGAGCAAGAGTTTGAGGCCATTTTTCTGTTTCGTTATCCATTAAGCCGACGCATAAGGCAGTTATTGCGCCGGCGCTCTCTCCTGAAACAAAAATATTATGCTTGTCAATGCGAAAAATATCGCTTCGATTAACCAAATATCGTATAGCGCCTTTTACGTCTTGCATTGCTCTGTAAGCTGCTCTATACCATTCTGCAGTGTCGCTTGCGAACAAACAACTGTAGTTTGGAAAATTGCATGACCATGCTGCCGAATCACATATAATACCTAATCTATAATTAACAGAAGCTGTTACATAACCGGCTTTTGCAAAGCTTCTGCATAAGTCAGACATGTCATTTTTATCGCCGGAAATCATTGCTCCGCCATGAATCCAAATCATCAATGGTCGTTTTGAAATGTGTGCACTGTCGTCGCATTGCGGAATATATAAATCCAACGCAAGATTATCCATTGTTCCGCTGAAACTTAATGCAGTTCCATAATTGACATTAATAATGCTGTCATACTTATATTTTTCATCTACCCATTGTTGCGAATAAGCTGTATGTGACAGACAAAAAATACTAACTATGACACTTTGAATGAATAAAATTTTGTTGATCATAACTTTATAAATTAGCTCCATTTATTATGCACAGATTCAATGGCTAATTATAATTACTCTAATATATCTAAATAAAATGATTTTAATTAAAAAAAATCGGTATTGAATTGAGTTTATTCAACACCGAGAATCTGGTCGTCAAAATAAGATGATTTTTTATTCTGTAAAATAGAAAGCACAACAAAGCTATAATGCTGCTTTTTCAGCAACATTATTTCACACAAATGGATATTTGACAATTTCAGCGGGAAATGTTGTGCCTCGAGCAGCAATTTCTATCAATGTGCCGATTGCGCTATGCTCAGTTGAAACATATCCTAAGCCGATGCCGTTGTTTAGAATGGGAGAAATATTTCCGCTTGTTACCTTGCCGATATCATTTCCGTTTGATTTGATCGCATAGCCATGACGCGGAATAAGTTTTTCGGTTTTCATCACAAAGCCAATAAGTTTTCGCGTTAAGCCAGCTGCTTTTGCAGATTCAATTGCCGTTTTGCCGTTGAAGTCGCCTTTAGCCATTTTTGTAATCCAGCCAAGCCCCGCCTCTAACGGATGTGTTGTTTCATCAATATCATTGCCATATAGACAAAACCCCTTCTCAAGACGCAAAGTGTCGCGAGCGCCTAATCCGATTGGTTCAATATTAAATTCTTTTCCTGCTTCAAAAATCGCATTCCATATTGATTCGGCGCTTTGTTTGTCACCTCGAAAATAAATTTCTGCTCCAAGTTCGCCAGTATATCCGGTGCGTGAAATAATTGCTTGAACTCCTGCAAAAGTACCGGCTTCAAAATTATAATAAGGTATCTCAGATAATTTTGTCGATGTTAGCTTTTGAAGAGCTTCAAGAGAGTGAGGACCTTGAATTGCAAGCAAGTTAATTTCGTCGCTCATATTTAAAAGCTCGAGATTAGAAAACTCTTTCGCTGTTTCTTGCGCCCAAGCAAAATCCTTTTCAATATTTGCTCCATTGACGACAAGCATATAGTAGTCGCCGCAATGATAGACAAGCAAATCATCAACAATTCCGCCGTTATGATAGCACAAAGCAGAGTATTGGGCCTTTCCTTCGGCAAGCTTTGAGGCGTCATTTGTCGTTAATTTTTGGATAAACGCCAATGCATCGCTTCCGCGCACCTCAAATTCTCCCATGTGCGACACGTCAAAAACTCCAACGCCATTTCGGACAATAGAATGTTCGTGCAGTATACCGTTTGAATATTGCACAGGCATTTCATAGCCTGCAAAAGGAACAATTTTTGCTCCGAGCTGCTTATGAATTTCAAAAAAATTGGTGTGTTTCATAATGAAAATGTTACAATAAATCAAAATAATATCGAATATAATTGAAGCGGGATATTCTTGGATAAATTTGCAAACATGAGCAGATATAACAAATTTTATCGCTCTCTTAGCAGTTTGCGAGTTGTTTTTGCAAGTGCTTTTTGCAAATCAGAAACTTTATCTCCGGCAAGCATTGTTTTTTCTTCTCGTAACAGCCGTAAGTTTCCATCTGGCATAATTTCGCAAAATTTCATTTTTAACACTATATCGTCTCGTGTTTCCAGCGTTAGCTCCGACATTATGCATTGGCGTATATCAAGCTGATACAATACTTTTAATTCAAGCACATTTGGAGGATTTGCATTTTCAACATCGTAAAGATTTGCCAAAGCGTACACGGAGTCGCGCGTGTCAACGTCCAACGGTACATACAAAGGATGATCTTTTGCGGCTAAAAAAATTGTTTGCATTGCATCGTAAGCAACAACCGGCTTCTGCATAGGATTAAAAAGGAGAGAGGTTGTTTCTACTTTTTGCTTTATTTCCAAATGAGTTGGTGCTAAAAGTTGGGCCGGATATACTCGCAAATCCATTTCTGCTTTGCGATACATCATGCTGTCACCTTGTGCGGCGGCAAACGCTCTTTGAATTGCAATGAGCAGTGATGGATCATAGAGTATGCTGTCCTCGCTTCCTTTTCTATACTTAAGAAGAGCGTAGCCGATTCCTTCGCGCAATTCAGCATAATTTGGCCCGTATCTGCAAGCTAATGACACTCGCAGGATATTTTGCAGACGATTTATAGTAATAAAAGCAATCTGCTGAGCGCCAAGATGAGAAGCCAGCAAAGAAGCAGTAACATCATGATTTTCTTTTTGTAACAATGTAAGAACGGAATCACGTTCAGCAAAGGAAATTGAACGATACTTATTGCTTGCAAACATCGCCAATGCGAATGCAGGATCTACTTTTTGAACAATAGATTCTGCAACGTTGTCACCGCGTTGAATATTTACAACAACGATTGCAGGAAGTTCATTTTTTAGTACAGAAGAGCTTTTTTGAGCTAAAGAACAGTTAATAGAAATTGCAAATGCAATTATGATAAAAACACTGTGAAATCTTTTAAAATATAACATCAAAAAGTAAGCAATTTAGTGCATGAACTATTGATAACTTGACTTTGACGTTTTGACTAGGCGCATATTGAAATGAGGAGCATATATAAGTCTAGAATTATTCCTTTGCCATTGTTAATCAAGCAATTACCGATATATTGCAATCGGAATAGAAATATTTGAAATTGTGGATGATATATTGCATATGTAAAAACCAGAATTAAAAATGCCAATAGTATATGAATTGAGATCAGGCGGTATGTTGCATTTATAGATTGTTCGCCCAAGTATGTCTGTTAGTGTAAAACTATTGTTAGAAATTGTCGGCTTATTAAACAGCAATGTTAAGCCGTCAAAGCCTGATACAATTGATAATTCGTTGTTTATTGCAAGCGTTTCTGAAACTTCGGTTGTGCCAACATCTTTCGAAAAAACACTTCCGCCAATTGTGCCTGCAAATAATCTGGAACCTTTTATTGTGAGTGCATTTATTTCAGTAAAAGTCAGTCCATCGTTAGTTTTTTCCCAAGAATTGCCGTAATCGGTTGTATAGAAAACACCTTGATTTGTACCGGCAAACGCAGCAGTGCCTTTTATTGCAAAACAAGTTCCAAGAATATTATCGAAATCACCTGTTGATTGCCAAGATTTTCCTTTGTCGGTTGAGCGATATATGCCGCCTTTACCGTTAATTACACCTGCTAAGGCAACATTGCCATTGAATTCTAATGCGCCTATTTGCTTTGTCTCAATTTCTTTTGCCGAGGGCTGCCAAGTCGCTCCTCCGTCTGATGAAACGAGCACGCCATTCATAGTGCCGGCAAGAATTACTTGAAAATTATCAAGCTGCGACTTATTGCTTGCTATTGATAATATGCGCTGATCCTGCAGACCATCACTGAGTAAATACCAATTTTCCCCATTGTCTGCAGTTAGATAAATTCCTTCTGTTGTTCCAGCTAAAATGCTTGATCCATAGTTAGATAACGACCAAACGGTGGAAGCTGGCAGTCCATTGTTAGCTGCTTTCCAGGTGAGACCATTGTCATCAGTGCGGTATACTCCTTCGGCGCCATAAATTCCGGCAAGAACGGAACCTCCTTTTGTAAGCAAACACTGAATGATTGTGCCAGATCGCATCACGCCTGAATTGATAGATTCCCATGTCTCGCCCCCATTGTCGGAGCGCGAAGCTCCACCGGCAAAAATACCGGCAATCAAACTGCTGCCATTAAATGTTAATGATGAAATTACTGTTCGCGGCAAACCGACTGTTACCCACGATGCGCCATGATCGGATGTTTTCCAAATACCACTGTAAGTTCCTACAAAAAGATTAGGTTCGTCGTACACAAAGGCGCGCACATCAGCGCGACCAATTTCTTCAATATATGTCCATGTAGTTTCAGGAGCAGTCAGGCGGTAAACGCCGCTGCCATGCGTTCCGGCATAGACGGTAGAACCAACTGCTTCGATTGACCAGATTTGAAGTATTGGCAAGCCGTCGTTTATCGCAGTCCAAGTTTCACCTTTATCATTCGAGCGATAAACGCCTCGTTGATATGTTGCTGCAAAGTAGGAATTATCACTCTTTACGATGCCGTAAATTGCATCATCTGGAAGTCCGTTGTTCATGCTTGTCCACGTAGTGCCATTGTCAAGTGATCGAAAAATCCCCTTATTAGTTCCAGCCCATAAATCGCCATTATCATTTGTTAAACAAATTATATTCTCGGCTTTAAGTGTTGTTACCTTTGTCCAGCGCCTACCGCCGTCTTCTGTTTGTATCAATCCGAAGCCAAAAGTTCCTGCAAAAATATTATTGCCTTCACGCATTAAAGCGCGAATTGCTGGTAGAGACGTGTCTTTGTCAATAACTTTTCGCGGAACTCCCACATTCATTTCACTCCATGAGTTGCCACCATCGCTGCTGCGCATAATTCCATGTGCTAATGTGCCAGAATAAAGAGTGTCGTCAATAAATTGCAACGCCTGGGTCCATTGCATTGTTTCCAATGAATTTCTTGACCTATTAAAGAAACAATTAGAATAAAAATTGATGCTAAACTCGCAAATAGAGTTTTCATGCTGAGCTTCTTAATGTTTATTGCAACAAACAAATTTGTAACACAATAGTACGACAACTCACAGTAATTTCCAAAATATTATTTTAAGTAAAATGATCTGATTTGCCATAATTCATCTTAGCTCGTTCTGAATGGTTGCAATTCTGTAGAGATAAATTGCGTCATAGCGCAGTAAATTCCCTCTTTTTTAATTTTTCAAATAAAATGGATATTATGAAAGCAATGTGGCGCATTTCTCTTGTCTGCGTGCTTGTCGTTTTAAGTTCATCATTTTCAACTATGCATAGCGCGGCTCAAATTAATACTTCGCTTAATTATGGCGTGTATGTCGGAGGAAATCTCAACATGCACACTCCATCTTTTTTTGCAAAGCCATTTGTAAACAATTTATTGCTTCCTTCTTTGCAGCATGACACAACCGCAAAGTTCGGTAATAATGCTTCTTCCTTTGGATTGGCAATAGGAGGAATTGTTAATATTCCGCTTAATTCAATGTTTGTACTATCTGGTCGAATAGGATATAATGGAGTTGGCGGCACATTAAATACACAATCGTATGTAAAAAGTTTGATGAATTCTGTTGACTCTGCTTCGTCGGAGCTAACAATGCAATCATCAATCAGTTACATAGAAATATCACCTATCCTGCAAATTCACAATTTGATAGAGAACACACCTCTTTATATTGCTGCAGGTTTTGAAGTAGGCATACCGCTATCTGCAAAATATTCTGTTTCTGAAAATATTACCGGTACAAACACAATTCCAAGTCCAAATCCTAATCCCACACAATATTCAACTGATGCAGCAATATCTAATTCAAATACGAGAATTGCCTTGTCTATTGGCGCTGGCTGGCCTATTGCAGTTGGAGAACATACATTTCTAACGCCGGAAATTACATATCATCTGCCTTTTGCCAAGATTTCATCATCTTCTTCATTTGATTCGTGGTCTGTACCTCAACTTCGATTTGGCGTTAATCTAACATTATCTTCCACAGGCAATTCTACTTCATTGCCGCCAAAATCAACGCTACAAACCGGATTTGACGGCACCGGTTTTTACGACAGCTTTGGCAATTTCCAAAACTTAGAGCAAGTTAGAGTAGAGGATGTGTCCTATTCTGAGCTGTATCCGATGCTTCCTTACATGTTTTATCCTCAGAACAGCGCAACCCCATCCGACACAATGCAACGACTGTTCGATCCTGGGCAAAAAGGCTCCTTCTCAATTATGACACTTACGCCAGATGCGTTAGAAATCAACAAATCTACTCTAGATATTATAGGAGCGCGTTTGCAGCAATACCCAGCGGCAAA
The DNA here is from genome assembly GCA_039810485.1 of Chlorobiota bacterium. Taxonomy (GTDB): domain Bacteria; phylum Bacteroidota; class Ignavibacteria; order Kapaibacteriales; family UBA961; genus JADZAA01. The sequence goes on from JBDHXA010000078.1 coordinate 7,579, forward strand.
GCTAACAATTATTGGCACATATGATGGAAAAGGTGAAGTAAAAAACAAAGGGCTTTCGCTTCAGCGCGCTGATTTTGCAAAACAATACATAAAAAGCAATTATAGCATATCGGAAGAACGCCTTAACGTACAGTCTCGAGATTTGCCTGAAAAATACTCGACGACAACACTTCCCGACGGAGATGCCGAAAATCGTCGAGTTGAGTTTAAAAGTTTAACGCCTGAAATACTCGATCCAATTTTAATGAAAAGCGATAATCAACGAATAGCATCGCCTGATTTTGTTGAATTTCGCCCATTTGCTCGTTCTAATTATCCATTGTCTACGTGGAATCTCTCCATTTCACAGGCAGGAAGAAATTTGCGTGAATTTTCAGGCATTGGCGATCCTACGCCGCAACGCTGGCTGATTCGCCCAAATGAATTGTCAGACAAGCAAGTGCCAATTGACTATTCATTAACAGTCTCTGACAGCTCAGGAGCGAAAAGTGAAGCAAATGGCTCGCTTCATGTCGAATATTTATCGAGCACAAAGAAAAAAGTTGAACAGCTTTCGGATAGAACAATCTCAAAATTCAGCTTAGTCTTGTTTGATTTCGACAAATCAGATCTTACTCCCGAAAATCAACGAATTTTAGAAACTATTGTCCTGCCTGCAGTGCAATATAATTCGACTGTGAAAATTTTTGGCTATACAGACAGAATTGGCGATGCGGAGTATAATCGAAAACTTTCAACAAATCGCGCCACAACAATTAAGAATGCAATTTCCGCAAAAGTTAAAGATGCAAAATATGAGATTTATGGTTTAGGCAAATCAGTGCCTATATTTGACAATTCATTGCCTATCGGACGTCAATTATCACGCACAGTGCAGATTTATGTGGAAACTCCTAAATAGCAAATGTTCAATTTTCGCTTTTTTGCTTCTAGCATTCTATGCAACACAACTAAGCGCGAATGTAAAAGACGCAATTGCATCAGAACATTTCTCACATGAAATACTTGATTCTTTATTACAGGCAAATGTTCATGGGGGATTAATAAATTATTATGGTTTTGACACACCGCAATTTGCGCATTATTTTAAATTGTTAGAAGCCGCTAAAATTGATTCCTGGGAGCCGGCAGAGCGACTTGCTTTTTTTCTAAACGCCTATAATGCAATGACTATTAAAGCAGTTCTAAATCGCCCAGGACTTAAAATGGCGAATAATTTTAGCGGCTTTTTTACGGCCGATACTTTTGTAATAGCCGGCAAACCACTTGTATTGCAATCGCTTCGAGATGAAATGTCGCGTTCGTTTAACACACCTTTGCTTCATTTTGGAGCAATGTTGCCGGCAATGGGAGCTCCTCGCATTCCATCGAGGGCATACCGCGCAAAAAATATTATAAACGAGCTTGCAAAGTTAGCGCGTCAGTATTTCCGCTCAGAAAGCGGATGCGTGCTTGATATTGGCGCTAAGACATTGCGACTTTCTTGGATTTGCCATGACTATCGAAAAGATTTTGAAAAAAGCGGAAAATCATTGCTTGAAGCAGTTTTGCCATATTTAGAAGACAAAACAGCAGCTTTTGCAGCGGTCTATAAGGATCAAATACAAATTGATTTTCTTCCATTTGATTGGCGTGTAAATGCTCGTCGCGATGGCAGAGCCGATGTGGAAGGGAAACCGTACTATACTCGCAAAGATACTATAAACAAAACAACTAAAACAATGAAGAATAAGTAAAATAGCGTAATGACTTCTCAAACACACTTTGCAATATGAACAAAACACACTCATTGCATTTTGCTAATTTTTGTATTTTTGCCAGATACCATTTGCTAAAAATTTTTATATTCTCACTTTGTTCATTCATACATATTCATTATGGAAGTATTCAATACGCTTGAAGATTACGGACATGAGCAACTCATTTTTTGTTCAGATAAAAAATCTGGGCTTCGCGCAATTATAGGAATTCATAATACAGCGCTTGGACCTGCATTAGGTGGGACTCGCATGTGGAAATATAGCTCTGATGCTGAAGCAATTGAAGATGTATTGCGCCTTTCGCGTGGCATGACCTACAAAGCAGCAGTTGCCGGCCTCAATCTTGGCGGAGGTAAAGCAGTAATAATCGGCGATCCGCGCACCGATAAAACAGAAGCATTGTTCAGAGCTTATGGGCGGGCAGTTGAGAGTGTAGGAGGACGATATATAACAGCTGAAGATGTCGGGACATCCGTTCGCGACATGGAATGGATTCGCATGGAAACCAATTTTGTAACTGGCGTAGGAGCGGCAGGCGGCAGCGGCGATCCTTCGCCATTAACAGCATATGGCGTCTATCATGGCATTAAAGCAAGTGCTAAAGTGCGTTTTGGCAGCGACTCTTTGACCGGAAAAAAAATTGCTGTTCAAGGCGCTGGCAATGTTGCCTCACATTTAGTCGAACATCTATGCAAAGAAGGAGCTAAAGTTTGGGTGTCTGATATTTATGAAGACAAAGCGAAAAACCTTTGCTCTCGCACGGGCGCCGAGTTTATGAAAATAGATGAAATCTTAACAGCAGATTGTGATATTTTTTCGCCTAATGCTCTAGGCGCTGTTCTAAACGACGAATCAATTCCCTTGTTAAAATGTTCGATTGTCGCTGGCGGTGCAAACAATCAGCTAAAAGATGAAATAACACACGCTAATATGCTGCGAGATAGGAGCATTATTTATGCCCCTGATTATGTGATTAATGCAGCCGGTTTAATGAATGTAGCATCTGAAATTGACGGGTATAGCCGCGAGCGCGTATTATCGAAAGCCGAAGGAATATATGATATAATGCTTTCGATTTTTAAAGTTGCCTCAGAACGTTCAATATTAACTATACAAGCATCTAATCACATAGCAGAAGAACGCATCAACGCAATACGCCATATTCATGGAAATTTTGTTGGTCGTCCAAGTATTAATCGTTAATATTTGTGTTTAGTTGAAAAGAATGCATGCAATTATGTTAGCTGCAACAGTTTAGGATATATGCGGCAATTTCAAGAGAAAATGACAATCAAGCGCTTATAATAATAATTTGATTTATTGCCTTTTATATCTTCTTTCATTGTTGCATTCGTTACTATGAAAATTCGCAAACAAGCAAAAGCGGCTGAAGTTGGCTATCCATTGAGCACCACAGCGTCAATTCGCGGTAATCGGAGATTGGTTCGTGAAAAAGCGATGCAGATATTGTTGGCAAGCGAAATAATGGGCTGTTCTTGGCGCGAGGTTTTCCAACATATTTTCTTCCGTGAATTCACGTTCGACAGCAAAGAGGCGGCAGATCCGCAAAAATTGCTGACGCCTGCCGAGATACTCGAACTCGAAGCAGACGTGCCAATCAGATGGGAAGATGATGAGATATTTTTTGGGCAGCATCTATTAAAAATCGTTGATGATTTTCGCGAAGAATATGACGAAAATATAGAGCGCATAGCAGCAAATTGGCAATTTGATCGCATTGCAATGATAGATCGGCAGCTGCTTCGGCTTGCTTTTGCAGAGCTTATTACATGCTCCGATATTCCTATAAAAGTAACAGTTAATGAATTTATAGAGCTATCGAAACGTTTTTCGACTGATAAAAGCAATGTGTTTATCAACGGCATTTTAGAGGCAGCCATCGAAGAGATGCACAAAGGTGAAAAGATACGTAAAACAGGTCGCGGCCTGAAAGAAGAATAAATATTTAAGAAATAATCCCTCCCAACAATTAATTACGTTGTATTTCTCTCAATTTATTGGAGTTGTTCGCATGAAAAAAATCGGCATACTCTTTGGAATGGAGCAGACATTCCCTCCGGCGCTTGTTGAGCGTATTAACAGCATGAATGTAGATGATGTAACTGCTGAATTTGTGAAGATTGGCGGCATAAAAATGGATGAACTTGCTAAATACGATGTCATTCTTGACCGTATTTCTCAAGACATTCCATTTTATCGCGCATTTTTGAAAAATGCAGCGCTGCACGGAACTATTATTGTGAACAATCCCTTTTGGTGGAGTGCTGATGATAAATTTTTTAATTATTCTCTTGCCAATAAAATTGGCGTCCCAACTCCAAGAACCGTTTTGCTTCCGAGCAAACAGCATCCGCCCGACACAACTTCCGAATCTATGCGTAATTTGATGTATCCGCTAAATTGGGAGGAAATATTTGAATATGTTGGTTTCCCGGCATTTATGAAACCTCATGCCGGAGGAGGTTGGAAACACGTATATAAAGTAGAAAACCCAACAGAACTCTTTACTGCATTTAATAAAACAAGCGATTTGGTGATGACGCTGCAAGAAGCGATTGACTTTGAGGAGTATTATCGTTGTTATGTGATTGGACGAAAATATGTTCGCATCATGCCTTATGAGCCGCGCAATCCTCACCATTTACGTTATGTGGCTGATTTTACTCTTAGCGAAGAGCGAAAGGTTCAGCTTGAGGATTATTGCTTGCGCTTATGCAATGCGCTCGGATATGACTTTAATACCGTGGAATTTGCTGTGCGTGACAATATCCCTTATGCCATTGACTTTCTTAATCCTGCCCCAGACGCAGAGCGTACTTCTGTGCAAGAAGACAATTTTGAATGGGTGCTGCAACATACTGCTAAATACCTGATAGATTTAGCTCAACAAGGGAAAAAAATACCATCTGAATATTCATGGAGCAGATTTGTTGGCAAAAACAATTCTGAAACTCAACAGAATGTATCCGCTAAAGAACAAACTGTAAAATCTGCAAAAGAAATTTTGGCTAAAAACAAGTCGAAAAGCAGTAAAACAAAAAAATAAAACGCTATTTGAATATAGTAGAACAATAATTGAAACACAGATTCAACAGTGAAGTGCAACGGATGAAATAAATAAAGAGTTGGTTTAAGTGTCATAGTTCAACAACCCAACGACGAGTTTATCACAAACGGAGCACAATATGCCCAGCGGCTATACACACCTAACGCAAGAGCAAAGATACGAAATTGAAATCATGCATAGGAATAAAGTTTCATTACGAACCATTGCAGCAAATATTGGCGTTTCAGCTTCTACTCTCAGTCGTGAATTGCGCCGCAATAAAGGCGAAAGAGGCTATAGGCATAAACAAGCACAATCGAAATATCAAGAGCGCAATAGGCGACAAGGCAAAGCCCTCAAATTCAAAGGTGAGCTACTCTCTATTGTAGAGAAGCTTCTATGTTTCGACTTGAG
>JBDHXA010000079.1:0-12769 GCA_039810485.1 Chlorobiota bacterium
TTAGCAGTTTTACCTCTTGAAAGCTAATATCTACAAGATAGGGGAGCAACTATAAAAATCGTTTAGGACAGGATTGTCAAAGAATAATCATCATGCCGCCCCAAGTGCAACACCATTTATAATAATTTTGCAATTGGCATGAATTTAACTGTATAAAAACAGATGCTGTAATTATGGAAGCAATATTTTTTATAATAGAACTGCCCGACAATGAATGAACCGATGAATCGATTGGCGTTAGAGCAAAATCTTGCGGGCGGCTTTTCAAACCGGCAGGCGCGGGGACGCCTACCTTATCCATTGCCCGAACCACTGCGATTAAACTTGGGATGCGGGCGCGATGTCCGTGAAGGGTTTGTCAATATAGATTTATTTAACGAAGATCCGCAAGTTGTTGGCATGGACATACGCAATTTGCAGTTGCCCGATGCCTGCGCCGATTTTATTCTGGCAAGCGATGTATTAGAGCATTTCTCTCATCGCGAAACTACGACTGTCCTTGCAGAATGGGCGCGAGTGCTAAAGCCCGGCGGAGAGATAGTAATTCGCTGTCCTTCGTTGCGTCTGCAAGCAAAAGCATATATGAGCGGAATTTGGGATGCTGATGTTGCTTCCTATATGATTTTCGGCGGTCAAACAAATCCCGGCGATTATCATTGTATTGGTTTTGACGAGCAATCTATTCGCAGACATTTGGAACTTGCAGGATTTGCAATTCTCTCGTTTGAGGAAGCAGACACACCGCAAGATCGAGGATATATCAACTTGAATATGCTTGTGCGCGCCCAAAAGATAAAACGAGGAATAACATTCGATTCATCAAAAAATGAAACTCGGCTTTTTAATGAAATTAGAACTTCGCAAGAAGAAGAAGTTCGCGAAAAATTATACTCGCAGTGTTCAGAATTGACCTCTGTGCCGCGCAAATCAGAGCATCATGCTGAAACTGCTCCGTTTATAAATATTGTTTGGGAAGGTTCGCAGTTTGTCAACCATTCGCTAGCTTTGATAAACCGTGAAATATGCTCTCAGATATTGCAATCCGGAGTCGCAGAATTAACCATTATACCGTATGAGCAAGATACGTTTTCTTATGAAGGCAATGAGCGTTTCGAAGAACTTGCTAAAAAAGATATTCGGTTCAAAGAAAAACCAGTCGAAACAATTTCCGGTCTTCCTTATGCATGGATACGTCACCAATGGCCGCCAAAAGCAGAGCATCCACAAGGTGCAAAATGGATCGTAATGCAGCCCTGGGAATTTTCATCATTACGCAAGGATTTTGCAGATATTTTCAATACTGCCGATGAAGTATGGACTCCATCTGAATTTTGCCGTAGCATTTTTGTTGAGTCAGGAGTTGATTTCGATAAAGTGCAAATCGTTCCGAATGGAATTAATCAGGAAATATTTACACCAAATGGTCCTTCTCAATCTTTAGGTGAGCGCTCATTTACCTTTCTTTATGTAGGCGGCACAATATTTCGCAAAGGAATAGACGTGTTGCTCGAAACATATATGAAGGCATTTACTGCTTTCGACAAAGTGCAGCTGCTTGTAAAAGACATGGGTGGTGATTCATTCTATCAAGGGCAAACTGCAGAACAGTATATTGTAAAACTTCAACGGATCCCAAATGCTCCTAAAATATCATATTTAGATGCAACGCTCACTGACGAGCAAATGGCTGAATTATATCGCTCGTGCGATGTGTTCGTGTCGCCTTATCGCGGCGAGGGGTTCTCGCTTCCTTCGCTTGAAGCAATGGCATGCGGTCTGCCGGTGATTGTAACTCAAGGCGGCGCAACTGATGATTTTGTTGATGATTCTGTTGGATGGTTTATTCCTGCTTCTCGTCGCTCTATAGGTTGGAGCATCTCAGGACATGAATTAGTTGATGAAGGATTCTTGCTTGAGCCGAACGCCGAATCTCTTGCTGAAACATTGCGCTATTGCTATGATTACCCGTCAATTTGTAAAATTAAGGGACTTGCAGGTTCGTTAAAAGCGCGAACGTCCTGGACATGGAGAAAATCAGCAATCAAAATGTTCTCTCGCTTAGATTTTCATTACAATACTTCGATGGCAACTGCGGCCGAACAAAATCTTCTGGAAAAAGAAGATGCAATTATGGCTTTTGCGAGGGCAGAACATGAATTTGCAGCAGGAAACACCGACGAAGCAATAGCACTTTGCCAAGCTGCTTTGCAAATGGGCGGGCTAAATGAAAAATTCCGTACTCGATTAACCAATCGTCTTGCGCTGATTGCACTAGATGATAATGATGTGGAATTATGCGTAGAATTTTTAGATAAAACCGCTGAACTTACGCCAAACGATCCTGATGCTTTGTATCTTCGAGCACTTTGCCACATGACTAACGCTGATTACGTAGAAGCGCTTGAAATTCTTAATCCATTGGTGGAGCAATGGAAAATACATCGCTTAGATTCGGCTTTTGGCTTTGCTCTCGACACGTTGCTAACGACTTCCGGCGATGCAATTTACGGGCTGCAATCGCCAGATGAAGCGCTGACGATATTCGAGCAAGCGCTTAAGCTAAACAATAACAACGCGGCTGCATGTTTCGGTGCAGCTCTTTGCCTGCGTGATTTGAGCGCTTCTGACGATGCCTTGACCATGTTGGACCACGCTGTTCGCCTCAATCCTGAATATGAAAGTTTGATTGATGATTTTCATGCAGAGTAGTAATAATATCTTCAATTTGTCAGATTTTACAGAAAGTCAGCCGTTGAACTGACAAATTAAAATATTATTAATGAGCCCAATCCGAAAAGGTATTTTATAAAAATTGCAGACGAAAGATTCGCTGTTTTTCAAAAAAACATCTCTTCTAAGAGCTAAAAAAGTCGATTTTTTGCCGTTTTTCTCTTATAAAACGAGTAAAAATTGTACATTTTCACCATGTTTTCTTTGATTTGAAATATATCCGACTTTTCGGAGTGGGCTCATTAATTATAAGCCGGCATTGTATATTTTATATTTATCAAGCAGCTATAAATCAGGCGACTGTGGAATACTGCTTTCTGTTAAATGTTCTGTAAATAATAGGAAAGATTAACAAAGTAAGAATTGTTGCAGTAATTAAGCCACCAATAATTACAATGGCGAGCGGCTTTTGCGATTCCGAGCCAATGCCTGTAGAAATCGCAGCAGGCATAAGTCCGATTGCAGCCATCATTGCAGTCATTACCACCGGTCTTATTCGATTGCGAACTCCATTCCGAATTGCTTCGTCGAGCGACATTTTTTGGCGCAGATTATTGGTAAATACCGTGATAAGTATAACGCCGTTTTGTACGCAAATGCCAAAAAGAGCGATAAATCCCACGCCTGCTGAGATGCCAAAATTAATTCCTGTAATATGCAGCGCTAGTATCCCTCCAATAAGTGCGAACGGCACATTAACTAAGACCAATCCTGCATCTTTTACATTGCCAAAAGTAATAAACAGCAAAACAAAAATTGCGGCAATGCTGATAGGCACCACTTGCGACAAACGATTTGTAGCGCGAACTTGATTTTCGAACTCGCCTGTCCAAGAGATGTTATAACCCTTTGGTAATTTTACTGCTCTGGCAACACGCGCTTGCGCATCGTCAATTGTGCTGCCCAAATCGCGTCCGCGAACAGTGAATTTAACGCCGATAAATCTCTTGTTATTATCGCGATAAATAAATGCCGGTCCAGTAAGCGTGGTTACCGTGGCAATTTCGCTAAGTCGGATTTTTTTTCCGTCAACCGATGGAACAAGAAGTTTTTTTATATCGTCAATATCTTTCCGATAATCGTAAGGATAGCGAATTCTTATGTCAAATTTTCGCTCGCCTTCATATTTTATGCTTGCCGTCTTGCCTCCTATGGCCATTTCTACGACTGCTTGTGCGTCTGCGGTTGTAATGCCATAAAGAGCCATTTTCTGCTCGCTTAATTTGATTTGAATCTCCGGCTGACCTATGTTTCTCAATATTCCCTGATCTTTAATTCCCGGCACATTATTAATAGCTGCAAGAACTTTATCGGCGATTTTATCTAATTGATTAAGATCGTCACCGTATATCTTTATAGCATTATTGGCTTTGAATCCTGCTACAGCTTCGGCCACATTATCTATGACCGGTTGCGAATAATTATAGAGAATACCCTGATTATTTTGTAGCACATTATCCATTTTGTCAACAAGCTCGTCGGTTGTTTTTGCCGACTTCCATTCTTTTTTTGGTTTGAGGTCAACTTGAAACTGAACAAAATAAAATCCATTTGGATCGGTGCCGTCATTGGAGCGTCCAGTTTGCGACATAACATTGCTAACTTCGTCGAACGATGCAAGTTGAGAGCGAATAGTTTTTGCCATGTCAATGCTCTCTTTTAGCGACATGCTCATAGGCAGCTCCGCTGTTACCCAAAGCGCTCCTTCATTCAACTGCGGAAGAAACTCGGTGCCAAGCCACTTGGCTGAGAACAGGGTTAATGTTAAACTTGCAATGGCAACTATTATGCTTGCTTTGCGATGTGAAAAGCAAAATTCAAATGCTTTGCCAACTATACGATTGATAAAATTCACAAAAAAGTTATTTTTTTCACGCACATTTTTACTCAACAATACCGATGTAAGAACCGGCACAAGCGTCAAAGTGAAAATCAACGCTCCAAGCAATGCAAAACCAAGTGTCCAAGCAAGCGGTGCGAACATTTTTCCCTCAACTTTTTGAAAGGAAAATATTGGCAGCAGTGCCGTAATAATAATAAGTTTAGAGAAAAAGACGGCTTTGCCTGTCTCAGTGCCTTTTCGCTTAATAACGCCAAGTTTTGTCATAGCATTGAATTTTTCCATGCCAAATTTGTGCGCCATGTGATCAAGCGAGACAAAAAGGCCCTCCACCATGACAACTGCGCCATCAATGATAATTCCGAAGTCGACAGCACCAAGAGAAAGCAAATTAGCACTCATACCTTTGAGCCGTAAGCAGAAAAATGCAAAAAGAAGCGACAGCGGAATAATTATGGATACAATAAGAGTTGTGCGCCAGTCAGCCATGAATATAAGCACTATCAGCGTAACTAAGACGATGCCTTCAATCAGATTATGCAACACTGTTTCGGTGCAATATTTCATCAGAACATCACGGTCATAGAAAGTTTGCATTTTTACGTCGGACGGCAGTACTTTTTCGTTAAGCTCTGCAACTTTTGCTTTCACGCGAGACAGCACCTCACTAGGGTTCTCATCTTTGCGCATCACTACAATGCCTTCTACGACGTCGTCATTTTTATTCAGACCGACCTGGCCGACTCGAGGCAAATCTGCTTCGCGCACATCAGCCACGTTCTTGACTAAAACAGGGACTCCATTAACATTGTCTACAATGATATTGCCAATATCATCAAGAGAATCCAATAATCCAATGCCGCGCACTACAAACGCCTGACCGTTGCGCTCGATAACATCACCGCCAACATTGATATTGCTTTTTTCGACTGCTTGATACACCTCTAAAGGCGTAATATCGTATTTAGCCAAAAACGCAGGATTAACCTGAATTTCATAAATTTTCTGCCTACCACCAAAAGCTACAACATCGGCAACTCCGGGCACAGAGCGCATTTGACGATCTATAACCCAATTTTGTAATGTGAGCAAATCACGAGAATCGCGGGCTTTGCTTGTAAGAACATAGCGAAATATTTCACCGGTCGGGCCATAAGGCGGCTGCACTTCTGCATCTACGCTTGCTGGGAGTTCAACATTCTTTAGCTGATTATTTACTTGCTGTCGGGCAAAGAAGTCCTCGACGTCGTCATCAAATATAATTTTAACTACTGACAAACCGAACATCGAGATGGATCGAACACTTGTTTTGCGCTGCACCGAGTTCATGGCAACTTCTATCGGAACGGTTACGAATCGCTCAACTTCCTCGGCACTTCGCCCATTCCATTGCGTTACAATGATAATTTGAGTATTGGTAACATCCGGGAATGCTTCGATTGGCGTATTGATATAGCTTACTGCGCCGGCAAGTACCAGCACAGTAACCATAAAAAACGTAAAGAATTTATTTGATAGAAAAAACGCAATGATAGCGCGAATGAAAGAATTCATAGATAAGAATAATAAGTAATTTTTTATCCTGAGAATTGTTGTAGCAAGACGATCAATTTAATCGTTCAGAGCGTCGTATATGTAGAGTTGACCGCGTGTGATGATGCGCTCTCCCTCGGCAAGTCCAGACGATATATATGCGTGTCCGGCAGCAGTTTGAGCAACGGTAACTTTGCGAGTTTCCACATCGCTTCGGCTGCGGTAGACCATGACAAACGTTTTGCCTTTATCAAAGATAATGGACGATGCCGGAATGGCCGTCATTGAGCGCGGCTCATTGTATCGCAAATATACGGTGGCGGCCATGCCGGGCTTAAGTATGTATCGAGAATTAGACAACTTGATGCGGATGCTCATCGTTTTTGTCTGCGGATCGAGAATATTGAAAATCTTATCCACTTTGCCGATGATAACGCTGTCAGGATAAGCAATAGTGCGAATTTGCGCTTCTAATCCAATAGAAATTTTAGAGATGTCGCTTTCATAAACATTTGCCATAGTCCATACATCGTCAATATCGGCAACGGTAAATATATTGTCGGATTTATCCGATCGTAGAGTCATGTCTCGGTTTATATTTTTCTCAATAATAAAGCCGTTGATAGGCGCCTTTACAACATATTGAGCGCTGTTGTTAATGCTGTAAATTCTATACACTTCCTGAATTCTTTTAAGTTCGGCTTCATCCTTTTCCACTTCTTTTTCTGCTGTAGCCACATCGCGTTCTGAGGTTAGCCGGCTGGAGAATAAATCACGCTGAACGCCAAGGTTTTTTTTAGCAAGCAACAGATCGCTTTGTGCGTCAATAAGCTGACGCTCATACTCGGCCACCTCCCCGCTTTTAATGACGGCAAGCACTTCACCCTTGCGAACATAATCGCCAAGTTCGTATCGAACCTCGGAAACGGTGCCGCCTACAAATGGAAATACATTGACAAGCTTGTTCTCGTCGGCGATAATTTTACCGTTTAGAGTTAATTCGCCCTGAACTTGCTGTATTTGCGCTGTGTCTATAACAATTCTCTTCATCATTGTATCGCTTATTGAGAATGTTTTTTTTGTATCTTCGTCAGGCATTTGTGAGCGACTGCCGCAACCTATGCTGAGAGCTGTAAGTGCAAAAGCAAAACATGCTTTTATTATAGTAATTTTCATGGGTTAATATATAAACTGATTATGTTATATAGAATTAGCGATATAGTTCGGCGCCTGCGACATAATTAAGCTCTTCATAGGCAGCAAGACGCGAAATACTTAAACGGTTGATTTGCAAGATGCTTTGAGTGTACGACTCAAAGAAATCTGAAAATTCAAGCAATGAAATATTGCCTTTACGATAATTTTCTACCATTCCTTCGTTAAGCATTTCTGACTGTTTTCTAAAATTAGTATCGATTTTTTTATATTCTTCTTCTATGATTCGTGTTTTTTCATACGCTGCCAAAGTTTCAGAGCGCACCGTTCTTTTTTGTTGCTGAAGCTGCTCTTCCGCTTGCTTTAATCGCCAGCGAGCAGATTCCGATGCGCCTTGATTTCTGTTAAATATTGGTAGCGGCACACTGAGTTGCAAAGAAGTATAATTTGGAACATAGCTTCCATTTTGATCGTAGTGAATGCCGAGCGTAACATCGGGGATCCCAAGGCGATTTTGGAGCTCAAGATTAATGCGCCCTTGCTCTGCAATGCTTTCAGCAATCTGTACATCTGGCCGATTTTGCTCTGCTGTGAGTGCCAACGAGTCAGGCGAAAGCCCTGCAAGCGCATATTTTTCTACATCAGTTGTCGCAATTTCTGGAATGATTATGGCTGTGGTACGCAGAAGCGCTTGAAGATCAAGACGGTTGGACACTATGTCTGTCCAAATATCTGTTCTGTCGTTATTTACTTGATAATACAATGTTTTGAGCCGAACCAAATCTTTGAGGGCAACATTGTTTTTGAGCAGTTGTTCTTCATAGCCGGCTATCATGCTACCAAGTATGATAAGCTGGTTTGTAAGAGTAGAATAAGAACGTATGCCATAAGCAATGCTATAATACTTTTTGCGCAATTCGAAACGAAGAGAACGAAGCAAATCATAATATTGCCGTTCTGTCATTTTAGTTTGCTCTTGCGCTAAAGATTGGGCGAGACCACGCTGTCCGGCAATGGCAAAAGTTTGGTCTATGCCAAATGCCTTTTCTCCTTCCGAACCCATATCGAACCATTTTCCATCGCCATGTAACGTACCTTCAAAACCAAATACAGGATTTGGAAAAAGTCCGGCTTGAATAGCGTCGGCTTTGGCTGCTTCTATACCATATTTTTGCGCTATGAGTTGTGTATTGTTTTGCAGAAGCATAGCTTCGGCTTCGCGGAGAGTAATTCGCAATGTGTCGGTTGGTATCGCCAGAGCTGTCAGATGAAGACATATTGCTATGGCGGCCAATGTCAACAATCGAAATAGAATCATTGGTGATTTTGCTGTATTCGTGAAAAGGAAGTAAAATCTTGACTAATTGACGGAATGAGCTAGAAATAACAAGAATAAATGAAACCGTCAAATTAGTCATAATGAGTATGAAAGAACTATAAAAAACTCCGTTAAGTGAAACAAAAAGCGGTAAACGTAATGTTCAATTCAAGTATTGCAAAACTATATGGTTTTAGGTTAAAATAGAAGGTACAAGTGAATGAATATTGTTTCATTACTTGTTGTATCAAATATTTAATTTGAGGCAACTTGTTGATTAATAGGAACCTATTGGTTGCGAGAAGCTGCAAGGGAAGTGCTGTGAAGATTCTTATGTATAACAAAAACAAAGAGGCGACGCTTAATGTCTAAGTGCCGCCTCTTATCAAATATTAATTTTGTTCTCTTACTTCTTTTTTTTCTGATGCGGTTTTGTATTGTTTTTTCGTTGCTGTGGCTGCCCGGGCAATGTTCTTCCTTGGGCTGCGGCAATTTCCTGCGCCATTTTCATTCGTTTTTGCAACCAGCCTTCTTTTTTAGGCATACGTTTCAATTCTTCGAGCGATACTTTGTTCTTCGAGAATTTATTCATGTAAATTTGCTGAGCTATGCCAAGCACATTGAAAACTAAGTAATAGAGATTGAGACCCGCAGCAAATGATGAAAACATCAGCGTAAACATGATAGGCATCATGTAAACCATTGACTTTTGGCGAGGGTCGGTAATCGTCATCTTCTGCTGAATAAACATTGTAACTCCCATTATCAACGCCAAGCCTGAAAATTTGTCTATGCCAAATAGAGGCAGATGAAATCCAAGATTGAGTATTACATCAGGTGTAGATAAATCGGTTATCCAGCCAAAGAAATGCGCTTGACGAAGCTGAATAGATTTTAACACTGCCCATAACGCATATAAAATCGGCATCTGAAGCACCATTGGCATACAGCCGCCCATGGGGTTTATGCCGTATTCAGAATAGAGCTTCATTGTCTCCTGCTGTTGGGTCATTTGATCATCTTTGTACTTTTCACGGATTTTATTGATTTCTGGGGCTAATGCCTGCATATAGCGAGAAGTGCGAAGCTGAGTCAAGGAAAGCGGCGTTAGAAGCAATTTTATAAGTATTGAGAATATTATGATTGAAATTCCATAATTAGGAATAAATTTATGGATAAAGTTAAAAATTGGAAGCATAAAATACTCGCCTAATGGAGCAATAATCCAACGCCAGCCGAAGTCAATTATTGAGGCAAGACCATATTTTTCTAAAGTGTCATACTCCTGAGGTCCTATGTACACTTGAAACTTAGTGGTTGGTCTGCTGTCAGAAAACGGCAGACGATAGGTCATTGAATATTGCTCGGTAAAGCCATGTTCAGGCGCTCCAACTTTAATTCCCTCCATAAATATCGTGGCGTCTGGATTCGGCTCTTTCTGTTTGATGGCGACTGCAAAGTATTTTGTACGAATTGCCGCAAAGTCAATTATGCCAGTGTGCTGCGATGTAGTTGGAGTTACAAAATCGTGCGCGTCCATTTCTTCCTTCGAACCTGCAAGAGAAACCATGGAAACTGCAGTGCCTGATTCATCAACGCTATTATGTTCCTGATACTGCAAACCGCGCGTCCAATTCATATCAAAACGGCGCGTTGGAATGTACTCGCTTGCATTATCCAATGTTACGTCTGCATCGAGTGCGTATTCATTGCCGTGAAATGTAATTTTTTTGATAATTCGGCTATCCTTCGACAAGTTCAGAGTAGCAGTAAGCGTTAGTTTCTTGTCGCCGGAGATGCTGAAAGAAGTGGCATTGGATGATTGACCATCAGCAGATAAAGTAAATTGCAGGTCTTTATCCGAAATCTTCTTGCCATCAGCGCTATAGAACGACAAGGATAATTCGCGGGCATATTGCGGAATAAGCTGTGCAGGCGTTCCAAACCAAGAATTGTATTTTTTCAATTCCCAACGAGCAATAGTTCCGCCTTTTGTGCTGATAAGCACTTTGTAAAGATCAGTCTCTACAGAAAAAAATTGCTCATCTTTGGCGGCAAAAGGACCAAAGAATTTTCCAAGTTTATCTTCGGCAGTTTTTTGGGGAGCATGAATTGGAATAGAATCGGTTTTCGAAATGTTCGCTGCAGGCGGTATAGCACGTCTGGAAACAGACGATTGCCAAACAAAATATGCCGTTAGAATAATGCCGATAAGCACAAAGCCAAGTAATGTCTTTCTGTCTGTTCCCATACAATATCTTTTGGGTTAAAACAAATTAGGTTGAAATATGAGTAGTTGTGGAGTGATGGCTGCATTCCGATTGCAGCTCGGAGCCGGGCACCGGATCGAAACCTCCGCGATGAAATGGGTGGCATTTAGCTAAGCGAATTGCTGCTAGCAACGCGCCGCGCAACGCTCCATGCCGTTCAATTGCCTCGGCAGCATATTGCGAACAAGTAGGATAAAATCGGCATGATGATGGCAGTATGGGCGATATCAGCCGTTTGTAAATATGTATGAGAAAAAGCAAAATGGCTTTCATGATGTTTTTTCTTTGTAAGCGCAAGCTCGTTCAAGCAATGGTTGCAGAATTGCATTTACCGCTTCCAAGCGAAGTAAAGCCGGGTGAGCAGGGGCTATGTTCCAGAAAACGACAATAGAGCTAAAAGAAAT
This sequence comes from Chlorobiota bacterium, assembly GCA_039810485.1. Classification (GTDB taxonomy): domain Bacteria; phylum Bacteroidota; class Ignavibacteria; order Kapaibacteriales; family UBA961; genus JADZAA01. The sequence continues at coordinate 11,251 of JBDHXA010000079.1, forward strand.
TTTATAGCCGGAACGGTTCTTTTCTTTTAAGAACTGACGAAGACACTCGCGGACGAGCCGGCGTATTCGATTGCGCACCACTGACTTGTGAGCTGTTTTTTTTCTAACGACTATCATCGTCTTAAGAAACTGATGTTGACTCTGCGCTTCATTATATTCTACAATAATAGCGGCAGCAGGCGAAAAAAAACGTCTTCCTCTACGGAAAACTTCGGCAATTTTTTTTTTGCCTTTGAGCGAATCAACAGTCAGCATTCGGCATAATCATAATAAAAAAGAGGGCGAAATACAAAATTTCGCCCAACAAAAGACAATAGAAGCCGACAATGCCTATAAGGCGGCTACCGTTCGTCGCTTACTGTTAATTTATAACGACCTTTTGCACGGCGGCGTGCCAATACTTTGCGTCCGTTTTTTGTCGACATTCTCTCGCGGAAGCCATGTACTGCTTTGCGTTTGCGACGGCTTGGTTGATACGTTCTTTTCATTTTTCACTTCCTCACAGAAATTAGAACGACAAAAATAGTCAATTATTTGCACATGGCCGCAAATATGGCGTCTGGCATCTATTCTATTGCTTTTGCGAATCGTTTGCTGATACATAATTCAAGTTGCAAGGGAATCGGCAATTATTCTTTGACGGCATTATTATTTTGAGAAATCTTTAGTATTGCTTCGCATCAAGAATGACGATGCGTTTGCTCATGCAATAAGACTAGACAAAATACGTTTAATTGAAAGCACATTTCAAAAATGGGGATGTAATGGCTTCGACGGGGCGAGATAGGTACGAAGGAGCATGCCGTGCTTCGCCGGTGGCGCACGTTAATTCAACTGGCAAGGCATTAACTGCCAACAATTACTCATATCGTTTAGCCGCCTAATTTAAGGCCGCTTTACCATTCGACGCAGATGTGCTTATCCGCCTGCGCTCGGGTGTCATTCTTAGATAAGATGGTCCAAAAGCTGTTCGACGGGGCAGAGGACGAGATAAAACCGGCGATAGCCGCATCGCTCCTGTCGGTCGGAGAACGGAGCGGCAAAATTTATAGAACGACTTAGCATGAAGAGCCTCCTGCTTATGCGTTTCGGACCCGGGTTCGACTCCCGGCATCTCCACAACTGCAAAATGGAAACCCGCATTGAATCTATCTTTTCAGTGCGGGTATGTTTTTTGTGTCCTAAATATGTTCTAAATTCGTAAATTTGGGCTTTGAAAATTTATCTCTACAATTTAAATTATGAGCCCACTCCGAAAAGGTATTTTATAAAAACTGTAGACGAAAGATTCGCTTTTTTTCAAAAAAACATATCTTCTAAGAGCTAAAAAAGTCGCTTTTTTGCCGTTTTTCTCTTATATAATGAGTAAAAACTGTACTTTTTCACTATGCTTTCTTTGATTTGAAATATTAACCGACTTTTCGGAGTGGGCTCAATTATTTGTATTACGCAGATTCAACAGTGAAGTGCAACGGATGAAATAAATAAAGAGTTGGTTTAAGTGTCATAGTTCAACAAC
>JBDHXA010000080.1:0-12185 GCA_039810485.1 Chlorobiota bacterium
TAATTACCGCTATATCTTGATCTGTATATACTTACTCATTATATATAGAATACTGTAGCAATCCGTAAATATTTTTTATACCCTCTCTATATCTTTTTTGTTAAGTTATACAAACTCTGATACGTTTGATGTGATTAACGCCGCTTTTATTAAAGAAAATAGGAAATCGCCGATATAATTATTCCGTACAATCATTATTGCGGTGCTCCAAAATGAATAATTACATCATCTACCGTCCATCTCGAACGCACAGAAAAAAAAGTTGACGTGCGATAAAACCGCCAGCTCGATTGAAAAGGAAAAACTGACCCGTAATAATAATTAAGGCGATGCTTATTCTCTGTGCCTATCTGATATGCTTCAAAATAGTATTTGCCTTCGGGAATCTCAGCAAACTCAAAATTTGCATTTGAGTTGTTTAATATTTTGACATACTGCCGTCTTCCATCTTCCGAGATTAACGTCAGTTTATATTTCAAATTATGCTTCGCATTATTAATGGAATCACGGAAGCTGCCCTGTACAGTTCCCATCTGGCGCAAATCCAAGGTTTTAAATCTCAAAGTCAGCAAAGTATCATGCAGATTAACTCCGTTCCACCCAATCGCTCTTTCAATTTTCACATTCAGGGTATACCATTGATTGCTTGTCAATCGCTCTTTCGGTTGCAGTTGAAGCGCAACACCTTGAATTGTCTGAGTTTCTATGGGCAACGGCTTGTTTGAAGCATTGTCAACTAATAAAGATGTACAATTTTCAAATTTGGCTGGAGCTGAAAACTTAATGTTAAAAACCGGAGCAAGATCCATATTTAAAGAACTGTCGCGCAATGATATGCCGGCAATTTTTACAAGCATGCTATCTTTGCGCTGCGACACTGTAAGATAGCGGCTGTTTAGAGTATCGCCTAAAATATTTCCGTTCAAATCTCGCAATGCAACTACCGAATCAGACAATGCGGTAAATAGAATTTTATGATAATTCTCAACATCCTTATTGAGAACAACATTAACAATCTTTGTATTTTTTCCAAAAAAAGCATAGTCAACTGTAATTTGTTTGCCTGAAGCCGAATCTGCTGCTCTGAATGCATTAGTGCTAACAGATAAAGTATCTATATTTTTACTATATGTTGTTTCTATCATTCTAGAATTTATCATCCGAGCATTGTAGAGCAAAGGGCCTGTTGTATCGCGCGGCGGTCCTACCAAAAGATTAACTGCGCACGGCTTTCCTGCTTTTATTCTTACGCTATCCCATGGCGTCCCAAAACCATCGGAGCCGGCATTATAGAGAGAGTTGTTAAATTCGTCACGAACTGCTATCAAGCGATAATCGCCGTCGGCAAGCGCGGCAAATTCAAATTTGCCATTCGAACCTGCTTGAGTTCGATACTTTGGCTTTGTATGCGACGGCTGCAAAGTGTCCGGGTTGATGCCTGATAAGGGATAGAGGAATAAGAAAACTCCTTCTGGATTAGGCGATAGAATCTGACCGCGCACTATTCCGCTGTCTATGACCGAACCTGTTGAAAATATCAGCGTAAAAGCTTGGCTTGGCTTATTATTATGCAAATCTGTATATTCAGTTCCTAATGTTGCCGCATAGCTGGTATTCGGCAAAAGCGGCTCTGCAAATACAATTTCTAGTTTTTTTCCGCTCCATTCTAATTCAGTGGCAATTGGGGGCGAAATAAATATATTCTTAGCTACACTCGATCTGTCTACATATTCATCAAATTCAACTTCAATGGAAGTTCCAGTATAATGCAGCGTTCGCTGCGCTGGTGAAAAAGAAAGGATAACCGGTCCCGATTCATCCGGCGGGCCGCCGTCAGGTGCGCGAATTACGGCACATGCTTGCAACAACCAAGCTGCAATAGCAATCAATTGCACATCTTTGAAAGTATAATTTTTTAACATTTTATTCTATGCCGATGCATACATTTAAATGTGCATATTGTCAAGATATTGCCTGTCAATCAATTTCGGCCGCCAAAACGTTTGCAAATAGTGTTGAATCAGCTAATTGCATATTGTTTAAATATAAAAAATACTTCAATATATTCAAAAATATTAAAGCAGCATTGCTTTGCTTCATCTTCAAATGCTAATCACACTTTTTTCGGGATACAATGTTCTCAAAGGATAATCGAGCGCAGATTGCAAAGATTACTGCTGCCTGTCAGCAAGAAATACTTCTCCCAACATGCACCTCACGCTTCCGCCCCCGCAATCCTCGATTGCATGCACTGGTATTTGCAGAATAACAGCATTGTGCGCCTTTAAACGATCTTTTTGATTATTATCAAGCGAGGCATAGCCGCGAGCAGATATTGCCAAAACGCGACGGTCTCCGCTGCCGTGCAATTGCAGACAATTTCCTGCGAAATTATTCATCTGTTCCATCGTGATTTCTATAATTTCCCTGCCAGATATTTTTAGCAAGTTAGAAACGGTGAGCCGTTCGTCTTGCGTTGCAATGCAATCGAGACAAATCACCGCAAAATCCTCTCCAATGGACATGATTACATTTGTATGATAAATCGGGTTTCCTTTTCCATCATTCGTGTGAAACACAGCCGGATGATAGTGCAGATCATCACAAAACAATTCAACTAATTCAGGATGAGTTCTTTCCGAAAGCGCTGCAAAGCATATTTTGTTAATACGGTCTAAAACAATGCTGCCTGTCCCCTCGAGATATTTTCCATTCAACTCTTCGGACGAATAGTCGATCAAAACATGATTACTCGTCAATTCGGCAAGTATCTCTATTATACCTTGATTTCTTTCATTTCTGCGATTTGGCGCAAACATCGGATAAATCGTCATAACTCCGTTTTCATGCAAAGAAAGCCAGTTATTGGGAAATACGGCATCGGGTGTGCCTTCCCGCGAGTCGAACTTAAAAACAAGAACGCCCTCGCGCTCTAATGAGTCAGCAAGGGCATTCCATTCATTCATTGCAGAAGCGGCATTTACAATAATTTGGCGCTGAAATGCATTGTCTGCGGCTGTCTGTTCGTTAAATCTAAACGCAGTCGGACGCACCATAAACACTGCATTTGCAATTTGCTTCGAATTATTCATAGTGTAAATTGTCAGCCGTCTGCCTTCAAACCCAGCAACACTTCATCTATTGCTTTTCTTAGCGATTCTTTCGGCAATGCGCCCACCATCATTTGCGGCTGTTCGTTTGCAGGAATAAATAAGAGCGAAGGAATGCTTCGAATGCCGAAAACCGATGAAAGCTCTTGTTCATCATCGGTGTTGATTTTGTAAAAATTAACTTTGCCTGCATATTCTTTAGATAGCTCTTCAAAAACCGGAGCAACCATGCGGCAAGGTCCGCACCAAGGCGCCCAGAAATCAACAATTGCCGGCAATGCACCTTTGTAATTCCAAGAGGTTTCGGCAGTATAGTCAAACACTTTTTCCTTAAAATCGGCGGAAGTGAGTTCGATAGCCATAATTCTACTTTCTATTATTTGTATTACAATTTGAAGTCAGTGACGTTTTATTAGCGCTTTACGTTTGTTTGATAATCGGATTCTCTTTCATATAAGGACTTTTCTGTTTTATTACATTCGTAAAAAGTTGTAATTTGCGAAGGTTTTTACGAAAATACGTGTAAAAGAGTTAGTAGCTTTATGCTAAAAATAGGAGCAAAATATGCCTCAAATCATCATAGATGGGAAAAGGATAGAAGCGAAAGCCGGTCAAACTATTATTGAAGCGGCTCTGAATAACGGCATCGTCTTGCCTCACTTTTGCTGGCATCCCGCGCTGTCGGTGGCCGGCAATTGTCGCATGTGCTTAGTTAATGTAGGCATGCCAAAACGCGCTGCTGACGGTTCTGTTGAGCACAAAGAAGACGGATCTCCTGTAGTGCAATTTATGCCTAAGCTGCAAATTGGCTGCGCAACTCCGGTTGCTGAAGGCATGGTTGTAGAATTGACCGGCGGCAAAACCGAAGTCGCTCAAAATGCCGTTATGGAATTTCTCCTTATCAATCATCCTCTGGATTGCCCCATCTGCGACGAAGCCGGCTTATGCAAGCTGCAAGAATATGCTTTTACTCATTCTACAGGGAAAAGTCGCTTTATTGAGCGTAAGAACCAAAAAGATAAACGTGTGCCATTAGGCCCAAATGTTATGTACGATGCGGAACGTTGCATTTTATGCTCGCGTTGCATACGTTTTGCCAATGAAGTTGCCGAGCAGCCGGCATTAACATTTGTTGAGCGGAACGACCACGTTTACGTCGACACATTTCCCAACACACAGTTCGACAGCCCTTACTCTATGAATGTCATAGAATTATGCCCGGTAGGTGCTCTTACCAGCCGTGATTTTCGCTTCAAAGCCCGTGTTTGGGAAATGTCTTTTACCGATTCTATTTGCCCTGGCTGTTCTCGCGGATGCAACATGCAAATTGGTGTGCGCGACAATCAGATACAACGCTTGGAGCCAATGCCAAATATGCACGTCAATAAATATTGGATGTGTGATGAAGGACGATTGACACAATATGATTTTGTTAATACAAATCGTGTTGAAGGTCCGATGATACGCAAAGACGGCCAGTTGCAGCCGGCAACGTGGGACGATGCTCATAAAACAGCGGTAACATTATTAAAGAAATACAAACCGTCGGAGACAATGTTTGTAGCATCTTCTCGCGCTTCCAACGAAGATAATTACGCGCTTGCTAATTTTGCGCAAAAAATAATAAAGACCGAAAATATTGATTTTGTTCGCCATCTTGATCCTTCTTTTGCCGACAGCCTGCTTCACACCCCAGACCGCTCGCCTAATGCTCATGGCGCGATGGAAGTAGGATCTGGCAATACAAATCATGGTGTTAGCTTGGCGCATTTGGCAGAACGCATTAATTCTGGATCTATCAAAGCATTATATGTTCTCAATGAAGATTTGACAACCGACGCATCAATCTCTACCTCGCTTAGCAAACTCGAAACATTGATCGTCCATGCATCAAATAATAATGCTATGACAGCAATGGCTCATGTAGTTTTTGCGGCATCTACCTATGCAGAATCCGAAGGAACTTTTGTCAATGTTCAAAAGCGAGTTCAACATTTTCTTCCGGCTATTGCAACGCAGGAACATTCACGCATTACCGGTATGAAAATGAGCCGTTGGGATAAATTTGGCGCTCATAACGATAGATGGACGCAAGGCGAAAAGCGTAATTGTCGCCAAAGCTGGAAAACTATTCAGGCGATTGCCAATGCTATGGGCGGCACTTGGAAATACACCAATTCAGAAGATGTGTTCTTGGATATTACTCATCATATTCCGTCGTTTAAAGGCATGACGTATGAACTGCTTGATGAATATCAGGGGCTTATACTTGGCAAAGCAAATTCGCCCGAACCAAAAGAAGTTGTTTATAGATCACACACTATGAAACCGACTAAGTGGTAATGCAATAGTTCGATGTGTTTCACTAATTAAAACAATTGATATGTCCGAACTTTCTTTAATTGATATTGTAATTTTTCTTATAAAAGCAGTTTTAATCGTTAATGTATTGTTGCTTTCTGCGGCATATCTTGTCTACTTCGAGAGAAAAATATCGGCATGGACACAAAATCGCATTGGTCCTAACCGTGTAGGCCCGTTTGGACTTTTTCAGTCATTTGCAGACGTGTTCAAACTTTATTTAAAAGAGGACATAGTTCCGTTGATGGCAAGTAAAAAGTTCCATTTTATTGCTCCAGTCATTTCAATTGGCGTTGCAATTGCGGTTTATGCCGTAATTCCTTTTGGCGAATCGTTTAAAATAGACATATTAGGAACAACAAAGGAAGTGTGGCTAGCCGTTACTCCAGGAGCAAATATTGGAATTTTATTCGTACTTGCCATGGCTTCCGTAGGTGTTTATGGCATTACGCTTGCCGGCTGGTCATCGAACAGTAAATACTCTCTGCTGGGCGGTCTGCGCTCTGCCGCGCAGATGATTTCATACGAACTAACAATGGGATTGGCTCTTATCAGCGTTTTGATGATGTCCGGCTCTTTGGATCTTACAAAAATAGTGCAGCAGCAAGCAGGCGGTGCATGGAATGTCTTCTTCCAACCTTTGGCTTTTATCTTATTCTTAGTGTCGTCATTTGCCGAAACAAATCGCACTCCTTTTGATTTACCCGAAGCCGAACCGGAACTTGTAGGCGGTTATCATACGGAGTACAGTAGCATGAAATTTGGACTTTTCTTCCTTGCCGAATATATCAACATGGTAACAGCATGCGCAATTTTAGTGCTTCTGTTTTTTGGCGGATGGAGCATGCCTTTCCTCTACGAGGCATTATCTTTACCTTCCGGCTCGATTTGGCTTGTATTGGTGCAATTCTGCGTTATGGTTGCTAAAATGATACCATTTTTATTCTTCTTTATTTGGGTTCGCTGGTCAATTCCAAGATTTCGCTACGATCAGCTTATGGCGCTTGGCTGGAAAATTATGCTGCCTCTTGCGTTGGCTAATATTGCCATTACCGGAATTATTATGATTCTCATGAAATAATCTCTTTGCAAAGTATAATATAAGCAAAAATAGGCGCCTTCATAAACAAGCATCCATAACCATTCGGTTTATTTAACAGTTATCATAAGAAATATATTGTAGGATATAGAAATGAACGTTACAAAAAATACAGAAAAAGAACGGATGACGTTTTGGGAGAGAATCTATCTGCCCGAAATTGGTCGCGGTCTCAGTTTGACGTTCAAGCAAATGTTCAAGCCAAGATTTGTGCGCCAATATCCCGAAGAACGCTGGGAGCCGCTTGGCTCGTATCGTGGGCGACCTGTTCTCGTTCTCGAAGAAGACGGAGAGCGATGTGTGGCATGCGGTCTGTGCGCGAGAGTATGCCCAGCACTTGCCATTGAAGTGCGAGCAAGCGAAACTTTTTCACACGAAAAAGAGCGCTATCCTGCCGTATTTGAAATTAACATGCTTCGGTGCATATTCTGTGGATTCTGCGAAGAAGTATGTCCGGAAGAAGCAATCGTTATGAGCAAGGATTACGAAATGGTATTTACCTCAACCGAAGACGCCGTTTTAGGAAAAGATAAATTACTCACGCCGGTTGAGCAATTGCAAGATAGATTAGAATTTCTTCGCCGCTGGAGATAATCTCGATATTTTTTGCAATACACGGCTGAATTCTTTCAATCCTATGCTAAATATTTCCTTGTCAATCGGCAACGGATTTTAATCGCTTTTTATGATTTTATCACCGATATATTAATTGTTTATCGTTGATTTATTTTTTTAAAAAACTAATCTTCATCGCACACACATCAGGATCACAATTTTAAATATTAACATCGTTGTAATTTCTTAGCAATCATCTCTTTCCACATTTCTACATCTTAATTAACATTGCGGATAAAATGCACATTTTTCTTCTATATTAGAAGTAATCTGCCTTTTTAGCTCCTCAATCTTTGTAACGGAAGCAGTTTTTCTTGCAGTATGGCTGAAAAACAAACGCCGCTCATGCGGCAGTATCATCAAATCAAAAAGAAAAACCCCGAAGCCATTTTGCTGTTTCGTATGGGTGATTTTTTTGAAACCTTTGAAGATGACGCAATTATAACTGCTCGAGTTTGCGGCATAACCCTCACAAAGCGCAATAATGGCGATGCCGGCGAAACGCCGCTTGCAGGATTTCCTCATCATCAACTCGACGCCTATTTGCCCAAATTAGTCCGTGCTGGCTATCGCGTGGCTGTTTGCGAACAGCTCGAAGACCCAAAGTTAGCTCGTGGCATTGTTCGTCGAGACGTGATTGAAGTGGTAACTCCCGGCGTGGCTATAAGCGACAAGCTTCTTGATGCTAAACGCAATAATTACCTTGCGGCAATAGCTCTTAAAACCGAACGATCTGGCGCGGTTTGGGCTGGGCTTGCATGCGCCGATATTTCCACCGGAGAGTTTTTCTGCTCCGAACTGCCTGCAATAGAATTGCTTGCAACACTCGAAACATTGGCGCCTGCTGAAATTATTATATCCAAACCGCAACATCAAACCATTATGAATCTGATTGAGCGGCTGCCAGAACTGCCAGCTATAACCAAATTAGAAGAATGGATATTCGACTATGAGTTTGCAAAAGAAGGATTGCTGCGGCATTTCAAAACACAATCGCTCAAAGGTTACGGCGTTGAAAAATATTCTGTAGGGCTTGTTGCAGCCGGCTCTGCATTGCATTACATAGGCGAAACACAACGAGGAGCATCGCAGCAGATCCGTTCGCTTTCAGCGTTCAATCCATCGGAATACATGACGCTCGACCATGCTACGCGCCGTAATCTCGAAATTACAGTTTCTATGCAAGACACTGGCCGCGAAGGCACTCTCATAGGAATTTTGGATAAAACATGCACGCCAATGGGTGCTCGCCTATTCAAAAAATGGATTTCTAGACCTTTGCGCAAACTCGATGCAATAGCCAGACGACTTGAAGCAGTTCGCGCTTTACATTCTTCGACATCGCTTGATAAATTGCGCGCAAATTTGCGCGAAGTTGGCGATCTGGAACGGCTTATTGCAAAAGTATGTGTTTGCAAAGCAGGCCCGCGCGATCTTGTTTCGCTGCGCAATGGATTGCTAAAAATATCAGACATACGCGAATTCCTTCTTTCAATTCCGCTGCATTCTCTTCAAGCATTGGCGCGTACCCTCGAACCGCCTGAAAAGGTAATTTCACGAATTTCATCGGCATTGATTGACGACCCTGCTGCGACAATAGGCGGAGGTGCTACATTTCGCGACGGCTTTTCATCTGAACTCGATGAAGTGCGCGAAGCATTATATTCAGGTAAAAACTGGGTGTTGGATTATCAGCAAAAAGAGCGCGAATCAACAGGCATTCCTTCGCTTAAAGTTAGCTTCAACAATGTATTTGGCTATTATATTGAAATATCCAACACGCATAAAAGCAAAACACCGGAACGCTATATCCGCAAACAAACAACCTCTAACGCAGAGCGATACATCACTCCAGAACTCAAAGAGATTGAAACTAAAATTTTAACGGCAGAGGATCGCATTGGTGATATTGAAACCCGACTTTTCTCTGATCTGCGAACCGATATCGCTGCTCATACTGACGCTATTCAGCAAAATGCAGCCCGCATTGCCGCGCTCGACTGCCTGCAAAGCTTTGCCCGTGCTGCCATTGAATATCGGTACGTTGAGCCGGAGTTAAATGAATCTGAGGTTTTAGAAATCATCGGAGGCAGGCATCCGGTTGTAGAGCGCTTACTACATATTGGCGAGAGCTTCACCGCAAACTCGACGCAGATGAATCTCGACAGCGAACAGCTGCATATCATAACCGGTCCTAATATGTCTGGAAAATCTTGTTATTTGCGACAAGTTGGGTTGATTGTTCTTTTAGCACAAACGGGAAGTTTTGTGCCGGCTGAAAGTGCTAAGATTGGTATAACAGACCGAATATTTACACGAGTTGGCGCTCAGGATAATATTGTAGCAGGCGAAAGCACGTTTTTGGTTGAAATGCAGGAAGCGGCAAATATTCTCAATAATGCTACGAAAAAAAGTTTGATATTGCTCGACGAAGTTGGCCGCGGCACTGCAACATTCGACGGCATTTCAATAGCTTGGGCTATTGCCGAATATATTCATAACATTATTGGCGCAAAAACTCTTTTTGCAACGCATTACCATGAATTAAACCGGCTTGAAAATATATTTGAACGTATTGTGAATTACAAAGTTGAAGTGCGAGAAGTGGAAAACACTGTGGTGTTTTCTCATAGAGTAATCAAAGGCGCATCCGACCACTCTTTCGGGATTCATGTGGCACAAATGGCCGGTTTACCTCATGCAGTTACTTCGCGAGCAAGCGAAATACTCATACAACTCGAAGGCGGCGACAATGCAGCTCACGCTAATATTCAAACCATCGCCGCTTCCTCGAAACGGTCATCATCACCAGAAGGACAACTTTCAATTTTTGAATTTCGAGACGATTCTCTCCGCGCTAAAATTGCCGCTATAAATCCTGAAGTATTAACACCTCTCCAAGCCCTTCAAACTCTTGCCGAACTCACAATCGAAGCAAAGAAAAAGTAAAGAAAGCATTATCTTAGAATATCGGAACTGTAAATGACACTACTTGCGAAGGATCTCCTATTTGCCGATAGAGAGGCAATTGTGTCTTTGGATCTTTTTGAGTGCCGCCATCTTGAACATCATTAAGCGGCGATAGCGGATAGGCAATGGCATAAACTCGCTGTCCCTTGCTAAATCCTGCTTTTATCAATGTATTAGTACCCAGCCTAATGACGCCTTTGACCGATTCAACAAACAATAAATTATCTGAAAAATACATGTATTTGCCCGGCAAGCATGATACAGAAGGAAATGAATCAATAAAAACCAACGCTTTTACTACTGAAAATTGTGGCGGATACGATGATATAATTGCTCTATGTCGCCGCTGTATTCTGTTTCATTACTAAATGCCTCAATACTCGCGATTTGAAACGATGGCTTTTGAACTAAAGTAATCGGAGGAATATTGGCGATTCCATTTCCAGCAAATATATAATTATTGATTTCAGCAGTACAGTATCCTTGCTTTGAAAAAGTCAGATGATATATACCGGTCTTTATATCAGAGATTTCCCATGAACCGTCTATCGTCGAGATTCCCTGCATTCCATTTGCATCGGCAATAACACCCGAACGATCTTGAACAAACGGCGTGTTTTCTTGGGCAAGGAATACCTTTCCTTTCATTGAGCCAGCAGTAGTTTCAGGGGCAGCCACGCCTTGCCTTCCTTCACATCCTATAAAAAGAGCTAAATCTGCAGCAAAGAATAGAACAAACAATGACAATTTGAGGTTCATGGTATTTTAACAAATATTCTTCTAACTTGAAACGTGTCAGTAACTGTGGATACGAAATTACCGGTTGCAGGATCTACATAAAACGTGCCTCCGTTTCCGGGTTGCAAATTCAAATAATTCGCGTTAAGCCGCCAACGCCAATATGGAAAGGCAGAAATGCAAATGTCGTCTCCAGTTTTTACCCCGCGATATTTATAGCGATCCAGTGAAATAGAAAATATAAGGTCATTGTAAGAAATATCATTACTTAGCGTTGCAAACGCTTCTATATATGTTTCCGGTTGAAAAGGCGAAGCATTTTTATCAATTGAAACAAGAAGCAATACTCCCTGCTCGTTATTTGGCGCGCTGGTATTATACTCATTTTTATAATCCGGCTTTATTTTGGCTGATATTTCGACATTATTATTGTATAACACTGACGATAAATGCAAAAGCTTGTAAAACCCAGCCAAACGAGACAAAGCCACGTTTGGAGCTGTAAACTTCCCACCCAATAAATTTAATTCAGGCAGACGCATTATACTGTATCCTGCCTTGGAAAATTTTAGCGAATAGATTCCTGCCGGAACATCTTTGAGAGTCCAATTTCCTTTGCTGTCGGTTACGGTTTTATGCGGACTGTTTTCGATTTCAACAGATACGCCCTGCAAATCTGGCAACAATTTTTTATAATAGTTCATAGTGGTGTCGAAAACTGCGCAATATCCATGTATATCAACGGTAATTGGGCGGCCGGGAGCGCCTGTTGGCGGTGTGCATCCAGTCAACAATGCCAATATGCCATAAACTATAATTTTTCTGACGCTCATCCAAATTAGTTTCTATATCTAGGCAATATAAATTGCTTTGTTATGCCTGTCTGGCCTTCTGTAGTTGAAATCATAAGCTTGCCTGTTGCGGGATCCATATACGAGAATTGATCGCCGCTGACATGTCCGACGGCTGTAACTGCAAATGTATCAAGCGGAAGTATTCCTGCTTGCCAAAGTTCTTCTTGAGGAATTTCAGAGCTGTGTAAAAAAAATCAATGTTTTCATCCAATCATAATCTTTGGGTGAAGGCATTCCATTTTTTTTAAAATACAGCGTATATTTAACGGGAATTGTGTCTGGAATATTTGACGCATCCACAGAGAATATGGGAATAAGCAGCGGCCAATCCATAAAAAATAAAGTATCTGTTGTCATATTGATATTATGAGCCCACTCCGAAAAGTCGGATAAAAACCATAGATATTCAGCCGTTAAATTTCAATATCACATTTGTTT
>JBDHXA010000081.1:0-12014 GCA_039810485.1 Chlorobiota bacterium
GCATTGAGCAGATGCTCACGGAAGATATTATGCCAATGTTTAGGGTTGTCATAGATTTTGCACTCGTTTTCTCGAAGGATTGAATGAACATTAGTAAAAATGTTCTTTTGCGGGTGAGAGTTTGATTTTCTGAACATAATAAACTCACGCTATGTAGTTGCAATACATGGCAGATATAATAAATATAAGCAAAATATGCAACTATATTTATCAACAAGTATTACCATGTTTTTCTGTTAGATTGAAAACAAATGCGATACTGCAATTTAACGGCTGAATATCTATGGTTTTTTTAACCCGACTTTTCGGTGTGGGCTCATTAAATTTACGATGAATTTTGTAGTATTATTTTTCGATTCTAATAAAGTTTTCATCTGTATTCATTATTCCTACTGTAATGCAGCAGCCAAAGCTTCTGACGCATCGCAAAATCTGTATTCCATGCCTGTTATTTCATCTAATGCAACGCTTGCATCCAATAAATAAGAGCGCAGATCACTACGGCTCTCATCATCAATATTCAGCACATTTACTATTTCTTCATGACCTGAAGCAAGCAATATAGAGCCATGCTGAAGCAATATGTTTCCCGCAATGCGCTGCGCGCTGCCCACGAGCTTACGTCCATGCCACAACAATTCATATTTAGCAGAGCTCGCAAAGCATGCAGCCGAACGCATTGAGCTGTATTCTTTACGAAAATCTGGCTGATGGCGCGCAAATTCAATCTCCGATGCACCTAATTTTTCCAGACCATTTGCTATCCATAAATGAATGTCACGGTAGATATCCTGTGGATGCGATGCCACGTCAAGCCGAATATGAAGCGAATACGTAATCTCTTTGGCGTGTAACACAGCGCGCCCGCCCGTAGGACGCCGTACAATATCAAATCCATTTTTTTTACAGGCAGCAGCATTAACATCAGTTTCTTTCTGATGGCGCCCAAGCGATACGGCAAACGGCTGCCACGAATACAGCCTAAGCAATGGCGGCAACGAAGCATCTTCTTGCATGTTTTTCAAATATTCACTATCGAAACACATGTTATGTGCGCCGGACTTCGCTTCATCTACAACTACAGCGCAAGGCGCATTAGAAAATTCAAAACAAGCGTCTTTAATTTTTCCTATCATTTGGCTTTATTTTATTTATCACAATATTTAAAATTTACTCGGCTATACATTTTCTGCTCATAAAACAAATTGTCTAACAGTGAAATATAATTAATTGCAGCGTGTAATGCGCGTTTATATCTCTTGTATAATCTTTATGTAAAAACAGTAAGTCCTTCAATCAATGTGAAATCATTTTACATTTGAATTATTTTACCTATTTTTGATTATTCGTTCAAAGCTTATTTCACAACATATAGGAGCGATGCAATGAATGTCATGCGATTTATCTATTTATTTTCAATTCTTACTGTCTTTAATGCATTAATTTTAGCTGCGCAAGACACAAGCCAAACAAAGCTGTCCGCTAGTCAAGAACAACAGCAAATTCTTCGTAACAAACTCGGTTTTGCTGCTTCGATGCTTTCTGGCTATGGTCTTAGCTATTCATATCAACTTGACCGCCAATACACAATAGAATTAACCGCGTCTATCTATGGTCAAGGCGGCGAAAATAATAACAGCTCTTTTTTTGTTTCGACAATCGGCGCTGAAATCCAGCGAAATTTCTATGCAAACCGTGAAACTCGGTTTTATGGAATGCTTGCTGGATCATATTGGCTTGACAACACAGAAGATTCCTTTACAATTCCACCGGATAAAACAAGTGAGCGAGATTATATAATTGGGTTGGCCATCGGAATTGAATATTCTGTATTATCCCGCCTTGCCATGAACATCGAAGGCGGATATTTGTATCGCTATACTACTACAACAAGAACAAATAATTATTACTCATCAAAATCAACTTCATCTTACTGGTTGGGTTTTGGTGTTGGATGCGGCATTTATTATATGTTTTAAAAATATATTTATTATCTGCAATTATTTCACGATTTGCTTTCGTGTTTCATCATTTTCACCGAATAGTGAGAAACGCTAATATTTATCTTGCTATAATTACCGGCTCCGTGATCGTTTTATCGCCATAACGCCCAATTATCCAATATACTCCGGACGCAAGCAAAGAAATATTAATGTCCGCAGAAAATATCCGCGCATTTTCAGATAATTCCAAGCGTCCGCCTGCTTCACGACCAAAAACATCAATTATTGATATTGTTGCGTTTTTTTGCTTGCCGCCTTCTGCAACTCCTTCAAGATGAATTACGGAAGCTGTCGGATTAATCAGAGATTTCAATGAAAATACAACATTTTGCGAGAATTCGGACTCGTCAATGTCGTCTGCGACATTCTCGCCGGAAAGTTCGAGGATTAACATGTCAATAACGTCTTTGTCGCTAATACCCTGCAACGTCAGTTTAGCGTCTAATTTTCCGGCTCCAGCAGGCGAAAATGTTAATAATATGGGAACTTTGTCATTCGGAGCAAGCCGGTAATTCAGAAGCGAGTTTTTTAGAGAAAACGACGACGCTCCAGTGCCGGTAATCTGCCCATCGGCTAAAACAAGATCTGCGCTGCCAATATTTGTAAGAGTGTCTGTAAAATCCTTTGATCTTGAGGCTTTGCCAAAATCTATTTTTGTAATTCCCGACACAAGAGCCAATTTTCCACCGGCTGAGGCTTCTACTCCTTTTTTCATGCCGTTTCCAAAGCTCGACACCCAAATTTCCTTACTATTATATGGATTAAAAAACACGCGCTCAGGCTGTCTGAAATCATAGCTTTTCACACGTGTAAATTCAGGCGATGCCGACTGAATGTCGGAAGTATGCCACAGCCCTTCAACTTCAGTTGCAACATAGAGTTCATTGTTTTTTTGCGGATGAAAGGAACATGATGAAACACGGTCGCTATTCCATATTTTAGTCCATGTTTTTCCTCGGTCGGTTGTGCGAAACAATCCTCCGCGATTATTGGCAGCGCCGCCCCAGCCGCTAAAGACCGACACGTACCACGTGCTTTGAGAAGCGTCATGCGGATCAATCGCCACATCCTTGCACCAATACTGCATATCTGGATGCGAAACGTCTGTCCATACTCCGTTTTTATACACAAAGCATCCTGAGCTTGCCGTAAAGCCAGGCGCTCTGCGGCCGGAATATATGCATACAACCGCACCGTCTTTTAACACTTCGAGCGCTGCCGGATGGCCTTCTGTTCGAGGCGGCGACGGCAGTTTTGTCCATGTTGCCGCCACGCCTTTATCAACATCACTACTCACATAAATGCCGCCTTCTTTTGAATGAATAACGCTTGCATAAATCTGCTTAGAATTTGAAGGATTAATTGCAACCCAAAATACAGGATGTCCAAAATTTTTAATTTCGCTCCACGAAGCGCCTTTATCGGTCGACACTATCACTTTGCCCTCAGCATCTGTATTGTCGAGCGGATTGTCGGCCAATCGTGTGCTTTGATATAAATCATGAATATTGGATGTTGCGGCATAGAGCATTCCGTCTGCTGCTCTGGCTATGCGATACATGGAGTTGGCTTTGTGGCCAGTGTAGTTAAACGACCATGTTTCTCCGCCGTCTACGCTTCGAATGCCTCTAATATCTGAATAACAGGCAAACACAGTTTGTGCGTCGCACCATTGAACCTGCCAGCAAGTCGTGTTTTCAAGACCGATACTGTGATAGCTTTTTTTTGCGTTTACAGGGTTGCCGGCTGAATTTTCATCTTCGGGCGACACGTAGCATTGCCGCCAGTTTTTACCTCCGTCAGACGTTGCATGAACAAATCCATAATCTGTTAGCACAGCTCTGTTTGCATTGTTGGCTGCAACTGTGAATCCCAGAGCGCACTCGCCGTAACTCCAGGCGCGGTCGCCGCCGTCGCCGCTCCATCCGGTCGCGATATTGCCGTTATTTTTTGTAATAAATACATTTACCCATGAGTTTCCCGCATCGGAAGATTTCAAAACAATCGGATCGCTACTTGCGCTTCCTCCTGCAAGATACACGGTTGCAATGTCGTTATGAGCCATGCCGACAATCATCGGATAATCTTCGCCCTGCTTCAAACCTAATCCATCTGTTTTTCGCTGCCATTTAGGATTTGATTCGTTCCAGTCCATTGAGTAAATATTCGCCATTTTATTCCAGTATTCCGAATTCTCCATGCCGGCGTAAATTTCGGATTTACGGGCAGTAATACAAAAGAATCGAATTATGTCGCCTTGCTTTGCTGCCGCAAATGACCATATAGCCTCGTCAGAACTCATTCCAATCATATTGGATATCAACTTAAAACTTGCTCCGCCGTCAGTGCTTGTTAACAATCCGTCGTTCGTTCCGACGACTACCGCATTGCCTTCAAAAAAAACGCCGCCTACAATTGCTCCTATGCCATTATCAAGCGCAGTATGAATGCGATGAAAATTGGCGCCGCCGTCGGACGAGAAAAACACTTCTCCGTAATATGACATAACAAGACGTTCTGGATTATCGAAATCGGCAGCAAGAAAATATGTTGTTTCAGTATTGTCAGGAATTCCGGCAAGGTATTCCCAAGAGGAGCCGTTGTCTGTGCTTTTTGCAGGCCACACTCGATCTTCATTTCCGTTCATTTTGTAGTTTATACAATATAGCAGCCCCGGTGTTTTTACGTATTGCACAGCCGAATTATGCCCTCCGTTTATTTTCAGAAATGAATGCTGCTCATAACTTCGTCCATAATTCATCGTTCTGAAAAGTTCGCTCATATCGCAGGCGACGCTGAACTCGTCATTATTGCTAGGATTTATGGAAGGCGAATACAATGCTCCGCCGCCGCCAATGCCGCGGGAAAGCCATCTAATAGGCGGTTGCGCCTCTGCGGCAAATGTTGCAAGAACAAAAGCAATGCTAAACAATCGAAAAAAAGTTGTTTTCATAATGCTTCTTTAATTACATTCAACAAACTGATTAGCTTTAACATCGCCGCATCTGCAATATGCTGTTCAGCCGGTAGCGGTCAAATCATTGACAGCATTTCCACCGCCATGTCGTATTTTTTTGCAGGCGGCATAATATATGCGCCTTGAACTGCTGACTTTGCTTTTCGCAAGAATTCCACAGCAATTCTCATCCCTTCGCGCATAGCGGCATCGGAGCTGCCCGAACATTCTGCCATTCGACGGCGCACCCATTCCGGCACAACCATGCCGGGCACTTCGTAATGCAGAAATTCAGAATGTCTGACGCTTCGCAAAGGAATTACTCCAGCCATAAAATGCAATTTCAGATGAGAAATACGCTGTAAAAAATTCTCAAGAGTTTCATAATCAAAAATTGGCTGTGAAAATGCGACTTTGGCGCCTTCAGCCACTTTTTGCTCAAGACGGCGTATTTCGCGGTCAAGATCATCGGCGCATGGATTGCATGCGCAGCACAGCAAAAACTGTGTTCGCTGCCCTATTGGATTTCCGGCAAGGTCGCATCCGTTGTTCAAATGCTCGGCTGCGCGAATAAGCCCAATTGCATCAACATCATACACGCTGGTTGCCGTTGGGAAATCGCCAATCGAAGTCGGATCGCCGGTAATTGCCAATATATTCTTAATGCCAAGCGCCGTGGCGCCAATAAGATCGGATTGAAGCCCCACAAGATTGCGGTCGCGGCATGCAAGATGAGTAATGCACTCAATTTTCACTTGTGTTTGAATCAGATGCGAAAGAGCAATTGGATTTATGCGTACTCTTGCGCGCGCTCCATCAAAAATATTTACTGCATCTATGCCGTTTTTTTTCAGGTAATTGGCCGCTTCTACAACGCCGGTCATATCTAATCCGCGAGAAATTTCCACCTCGACAGTTGTCATAAATTTATTGCCAATATTTTTGGCAAAATCAGATCGTTCGTCAATGGGCAATGCGGGCTTTTCCACAATTTTAACTGCCTTGGGCGGAAGCCGATTTTCTCCGACAGTGCAATGCATTACAGCATTGGCAATTGCTTTGATATGCGCTACTGTGGCGCCGCCCTCGGCGCCAATAATTGCAGTGCCTGCCTGCACAAGTTTTTTTGCAACAGCTGCTACGTATTCCGGTTCTGCATTATAACTTTTACTGCCATCAATGAGTGTTGGAATGGCAATATCGGGCAATGCGCATAATGGAGTTTCTATTTCGGCAATCGCTTTGATAATGTCGAGCATGCGCTGCGGTCCTACTGTGCCACTCGAGCCGATTGCAACAACTCCTAAGGCAGCAATCCTTCGGGCAATATCTGCCGGAAAAGAGGAGGCAAGCACCACGCCGTCCTCTGGAAATGCTTTGAGAGCAATAATAGGAACATCCGAGCGCACAAATCGAGCTGCTTCTACAGCAATCTCCAATTCGTCTGGATCAACGAAGGATTTAAACATCAGCGCGTCGGCGCCACTGTCAAGCAAAGCAATTATCTGCTCTATAAACACTTGCCGCGCTTCGTCAGGCATTAGCGTTCCCACTGGAGAGAATAAACGCCCTGTTGGGCCTACAACCCCAGCTACATATCCCTTGTGAAGCGCAACGCTGCGGGCAATCCACACGCCCTTGCGATTGATTTCATAAACCTTGTCAGACAATCCGTATCTTTCCAATGCAAGCCGATTTGCTGAAAGTGTAACTGTTTGCAACAATTCTGCTCCTGCATTGAGAAAATCGCGAAAAATCTGTTCGATAATAACCGGATTGCGCAGATTGACAGATTCCGGTGGCGTATCAGATATGCCGCGCAAGAGCAGCTCTCTCGCCACAGAGCCATTTGTTACAATTGGCTGCAAGCCAAGACGCTCAACAAAAGTAGATTTAGTCATTAATATCTATTCAGAAAAAACAATGGTTTTAGAGTATATTTTTCTCAATGATTTTGCATTGCAAATCGCTCTAAGGTAAATGATGGAACTGGAAAGAAAAAAATATAAATGCAAAGTATTAACATTCCGGTATTTTCTATAATCTTAGGAATTCCAACCGGATGCGAGGGAGCGTCAGCTGACTGAGCAAAGCAGCCGCAATTAATATTATAATCGTTGAGCAATGCCCATGAAACCGCTGCGATAAAAACAATTAAAAGTGCGCCTGCAATAGCAGAATTAGCCCGAAGGCGCACCCCCATAACTAATAAAATACCGCTTAATAGTTCTACCCACGGCAGCGTAAGCGCTATGAGATGAAGCAAAGAAATCGGCACTATCTGATAATTACTGATGCTTTTTGCAAAAGCGTCCGGTACAGCAATTTTATCAACTGCCGCTGCAATGAACACAAACCCAACAACCAAGCGAGCTGTCAGCGACAGCCATGGATTAGACAAAATGCGTTTCATAAACCAATGCCTCAATTCTTATAAATTAATAGCGTCAAATATACGCACTATGATTCGTTCTTATTCTTTTTTCCTTGTTATTGCTCTTTTTTTTGTCCGTTTCGATTAAATTGCAATATTCTTGGCCACACAAAAAAAAAATAACGTAATTTTACTTTATAATTGTCTTTATTCAAACAATAACGGACGGGAACGATGACAACACGAATTGCGCCGTTTATCATTGCTCTTTCGCTTGCATTTTCTGGCTGTGGCGGATGCGACAAAATCAATGAAATTAAACAAGCTGCCGAAAATGTTAAAGAACTTGGAAAAGTAGCAGAACACGTACAAGAAACCACTAATGCCGCCGAGCAGCGTCAAGAAGAACGACGCAAACGGGGCGACACTCTGGCCATACCATATCAAGAATTGCAAAAATATTTGCCAAATTCAGTTTCCGGCTATAAAGCCGAAGAACCAAGCGGCACAAGCGTAAATATGAACGGTCTATCCTACTCTGAGGCAAAACGCGAATTTGTTCAAACCTCAGAAGCGTCAGGCGAAACTTCCCGAATAACTGTCGAACTTTTGGATTATAATTCTGCTGCCAGCATTTATGCCGGATTAACAGCATTGTGGGGTGCTAATTTCTCTATGGAAGACGATTCAAAATATTCGCGAACTTTTGACACGGGCAATAAAGATATTGTCGGCTATGAAGAATACTACAAAAAAGATAAAAATGCTAATGTAACCTACGCGCTCGGCGGTCGTTTTATCCTCAATATTAAAGTTGACGGAAATCAAACTGGTGCCGACTTTGCAAAAGACATTGCTAAATCAATGAAACTTAGCGAACTGGCAGCTAAATAATGCTACATAAATTGCGGTTTTTTATTCAAATTAAACTTTTATTCATTAACTATTAAGAGGCGCTGTATGGCAAGTTTCGACGAAGAATTGAAGGCAGATCCAGAGGATGTGCAAAAAAACAAAGTGCTGGCAATTATCTCCTATCTTGGATGTTTGTTCTTTGTGCCGTTAATTGCAGCCAAAGATTCGCAGTTTGCGCGGTTTCATGCCAATCAGGGGCTTACTTTGTTTTTACTTTGGATTGTATTATGGGCAATAGATATGGCTTTAGTCTTTTCAGGTATTCCAATGGCGGGAATCATTACGACAGTTGTTCGACTTTGCGTATTAGTATTGATGATACTTGGAATTGTCAATGCAGCCGGCGGCAAAATGAAACCTCTGCCTTTAATTGGCGGAATAAAACTCTTGAAATAGTAATTGCACTATAACAATAGAACGCCGCAGAATAAATTTTTTTTGCGGCGTTTTTATTTTATTATTATCGAGGAATGTCGTGGTTCGCTGTTTAGCACTGGCTGCTTGCACTTTATTATTTCACATATCGTTGCTTCGCAATGATGCAACAGGCCAGCTTATTGAAAATGCAGGCAGCAGCGCAAATAAATATTCTCTTGTTAGCATTTGCGATTCATTATTTTCGCCAAATAAATTTGGCATTGATCCTGAAGGATTGAATAAAACGGGAATTTGCACGGAATTAATTGCTGATGCAGCAACACTGTCAAGAATTAAATCTGCCGGCTTTCACTATCAAACTGCTATTTCAGATTTATCTGACTTTTATGCCTCTCGCGCTGCCGCTTCCAATATTTCATCTATAGCAGAAAACGCAGGTTTTCGGCTTGGCTCAATGGGCGGATATTTGACGCTTGATGAAATTTATGCCGAATTTTCGCGATTGCGAGCAAAATTTCCCGCAGCAGTTTCCGAAGCAAGACAAATTGGCTTAAGCGTTGAAAGACGCCCTGTTTACGCCTGGCGAATATCGCTGGCACCCGAAGCAGATAGCGTTCCCGAAACGATGCTGACCGCTTTGCATCATGCCCGCGAGCCCGGTAGCGTTATGGCTTTACTCTATTTTTTATGGAATTATCTGCCGAATGGCATTGAGGCAAATTCGTCGCATGAGGCAGCGTTCTTGCTTCGCCGCCGAGCAATTTGGTGCATTCCCGCAATTAACCCCGACGGCTATGAATACAATCGCGCAACAAACCCGAATGGAGGAGGTCTTTGGAGGAAAAACCGACGTAAAACCGACGGCTATTTTGGCGTTGACTTGAACCGAAACTATGGCCCACCAGAATTTTGGGATGCCCCCAATGGCGGCTCGTCAATCAACCCCCACGACGACACATATCGCGGCAGCGCTCCATTTTCCGAGCCGGAAATACAGGCGCTTCGAGATTTTATTCAAGCTCATAATTTCAAAATAGCGCTGAATTATCACACTTACGGCAATGTGTACATCTATCCATTCTCTTACGTTGCGCACGAAACAAATGATTCTGCTCTTTTCCGTCATTTTGGCGCAGAAATTACTCGCAAGAGCTGCTTTTCTCTTGGCCGCGACATTGAAACTCTTGGCTATGGCATTCGAGGCGGAAGCGATGACTATTTTTATTCGGCTGGGAACATACTGTCATTAACTCCTGAGTCCGGCTCGCAAAGCGATGGCTTTTGGGCGCGTCCCGATAGAATTGAAATGCTTGCAGCCGATAACCTATACTCTATCTATCAATCTGTTTGGAGTGCAGGCGTTAATTTGCGACCCATTGAATTTCAAATACATTGGACAAGTGACACCGCTTTTACTGTCCAAATTATTGTAATGAATGTAGGAACGCAACAGCATGCTTCAGGTCAGTCAATTACGTGCTTTTCGCCAATTGATAAAATCATTATTTACAATCAATTGCAAACGGTAAAGCAATTAAATCCTGCTGAATCTGACACTATTCGCTGGAAAGGCACTATCAGCAGACATGACGGCAATGAGATTTCAAGCACCCTGTCGCTAACAATTGATCAACAAGGCGCGCAACATACAGATTCAATTCAAATATTTGCCCGACGCCCTGATGTAATAAATCTGTTTGCCGACAGCGCCGACATTTCACAATGGAACACACAAAACTGGGGCGTAAGGCATGATGCCGACGGCATTTCTCTTGCAAGCAGTCCGATAGGATATTACCGTCCAAACACAGTAAATATTGCTGAATTTAACCGAAAAATTGATCTGCGAAAGGCGGGAAAAGCCGAAATAAACTTTGAGGCGACATGGAATTTTGCATTTAAAAAAGATGTTGGCACAATAGAAGTTTCGACGACAAGCGGCCGCTCTTGGGTGCGGCTCGGATGCAGCAGAATGCGACAAGATGTAGCTCTTCCCGATACAATTGGAGGCGGTTTTGGCTTTGCATATTCTGGTAATTTTCCTTTGTGGGAGCGGCAGCAATGCTCGCTCGACGCATATTGCGGCAAAGAAATACTGCTGCGTTTTGTAATGGCAGCCGAGCCGGGCTACCCAGCCAAAGGCATTGCTTTTCGCAATGTAAAAATTGAACGATACTATACTGGCATGCCGGCATGGACAATTGACACGGCTCATTTGCAATCCGATGTTTTTCCTTCGCCCTCCTCATCGTTATGCTATGCTTCATTTTTTTTGACAAAAGGACAAATTCCCGCCGGAACTCCGATAGAAATTGATGTTTTTTCCTCTCTCGGTCAAAATATATTTCACGCAATTGTCGAGGCAAACGGAGAAAATGAAACTATTATAGAGTTGCCGGCGACATTCTGGCCAAGTGGGGCATATTTTATGTCGGCAACATGCAATAATTATACTATTCGTAAAAAACTCACAATCCTTCACTGACTTTCCTCAGTTCTCATTCTTCCTGTTTCATTTTATTAATTTTCTTTCTTTATTTCAATGCACGCCTATTTCTTTTAAAGTCAAAATTGCTTTCCAAAAAGATTTTCTTTGAATTTATCACACTACAAATATTTTACACAAATTAATTTTAATGACAAGCATTTCTTCTGCCTGCTTTGTTCAATTATCATAATATTTTCGAAATACGATAAAAATACATATTACTACGTATTGCTTTTGCTTATTTAATGCTCTATTTTTGCCTGCATATTCTCTTAAATGATAAATTTTTCTGTCATCTGTATTCTTTATGCATTTTCTGTTTGACTATCGCTAATAATTACAAACATATTTGCAATATAATTTGCTATTTTATCATAAGTTGCGGCATAATGCGCATACCATGCAAAAAAGAATTTAAGAATAAATTAAAAAACAGTTCAACAACAATTCAACCATTTATTAACATTCATCCGCTGTAATTAAAATTATTGATAAATCAATGAAAATACTAATTTCTCTGGTTAGTGACCAAACTATTCCAAATGTGCTTTTCATCAAGGAACACAGCCAATGCGATGCATATCTTTTTATTTCTACGCAAAGAATGGAAGCAAAGGGAAGAACAGCCGATATAATTCGCGCCGCAGGAATAAATGGAAAAAATTGCACTACTCTTATAGTTGATGAAAATTCGCCTAAGTTAATTTCTGCCGCTTTACACGCGATGAAAATTAACGACGACGACGCTTTTCTTGTCAATTTGACTTGCGGAACAAAAATAATGACGCTTACAGTGCATGATTTTTTCTCGAAAATTTATTCGGAAATCAATCCTGTCCTAAACGATTTTTATAGTTGCTCCCCTATCTTGTAGATATTAGCTTTCAAGAGGTAAAACTG
>JBDHXA010000082.1:0-11990 GCA_039810485.1 Chlorobiota bacterium
ATTTTGTTGTACAACCTCTAAGATAATTAGAGTTACTTAATTTGCCCTCTTTCTATAAACGTTTAGGACGCTATTGCTATCGAACAAATTGCCGACCAGACAAATCTTCTGGCGCTGAACGCCGCCATCGAAGCCGCTCGCGCAGGCGAAGCCGGACGTGGATTTGCCGTTGTGGCAGATGAAGTTCGCAAGCTTGCCGAGCAAACACGTCAGGCAACTCAGGAAATATCCGGCACAATCCGCTCAATACAAAAGCAAACAAAGCAGGTAGTTGAAGAGATAAATGCAGGACGCGGAGCGGTTGAAACCACCCGCTCAGCCGCAGGGCAGACCTCGACAGCATTGAGCTCTATAATAGAGCGCAATCGTCTGCTTCAGGAAATTATCAATCACATATCTGCTGCAAGCGAACAGCAAACTGCTACAAGCCAAGATGTTTCATCGAATGTTGATCGCATATCGTCTGCATTCACCGAGACCTCTGCAGCGGTAAGTGAAGTTGCCGAAACAGCAGAGCGCTTGGCGCAATTGACAGTTGAACTGCGCGAACTTGTCTATGAACTTGAAGCCGACGATAACAAAGCTATACCGTCAGGTTCAAACGGTCATCATAACGGCTACTCTGTGAAAGGCAAGCAAAAAATATTGCTTGCAAGAGTTAAATAACATTGATGACAAGCGTTAAAACAGAAAAGCGTTTGAGCCGAATGGCGCAAACGCTTTTCTTGTTCATTTATTCAGCTTTTTGGCTATAAAACAAGCTATTTATTCCCACTCGATAGTAGAGGGCGGCTTGCTTGAAATGTCGTAACAGACGCGATTGATACCTCGGACTTCATTTATTATACGGTTGCTTATCACAGCTAAAACGTCGTAATGCATGGGATACCAATCGGCAGTCATACCATCTACGCTGGTTACCGCTCGCAAAGCGCAAGTATTCTCATACGTGCGTTCGTCTCCCATCACGCCAACCGACTGCACTGGCAAGAGCACTGCAAATGCCTGCCATATATCGTTGTATAATCCGGCTTTGTGTATTTCGTATAAATAAATATCGTCAGCTTTGCGAAGCGTGTCCAAGCGTTCGCGAGTTACTTCTCCTAGCACTCTAATTGCTAAACCGGGTCCAGGAAAAGGATGCCGTTGTATAAACCATTCAGGAATACCAAGCCATTTTCCTACATTGCGAACTTCATCTTTGAATAATTCGCGGAATGGTTCAATAAGCTGAAGATTCATTTTTTCCGGCAAACCGCCCACATTATGATGAGATTTTATCGTAACGGACGGTCCATGAACTGAAACCGACTCAATTACATCTGGATAAAGAGTTCCCTGTGCAAGAAACTTTGCATCTCCAAATTTTTTCGCTTCTTTTTCGAATACATCAATAAAGGTCTTTCCGATTATCTTTCGCTTTTGTTCTGGATCTGATATTCCTGATAAGCGATTTAGGAAAAGTTCGGAGGCGTCTATAACGTCAATGCTCATATCAAAATGCTCATGAAAGAGCCGTTCTATGGTTGCGCTTTCATTTATACGCATAAGTCCAGAATCCACGTGTATGCAATGCAAACGATTTCCTATTGCCTTATGAATAAGCACTGCTGCAACCGTAGAATCAACGCCGCCGGATAGTGCGCATATAACACTACCAGTTCCAACCTTTGCTTTAATTTCAAGCAGTTGATTTTCAATAATGCGATCTGCATTCCAACCGCCTTTGCAGCCGCAAATTTTCATAACAAAATTCTCTAATATCTTTTTTCCTTCTTCCGTGTGGTGCACTTCGGGGTGAAATTGCACTCCACGAATTGTTCCAAGCGCATTGCGTACTGCACAAATAGGCGCATTGTCGGTTTTTGCCAAAACTTCAAAACCGTCAGGCAAAGCTGTTAATGAATCGCCATGACTCATCCAAACTATAGAATTTTCAGAGATATCTTGAAATAACGGATCGGCTTGCAAGAGTTGTAATTCCGCACGTCCAAACTCTCTTTTGGCGGATGTATTCACTTCTCCGCCAAGCTGATAAGCAATCAATTGAAGTCCGTAGCATATTCCCAAAACAGGAACGCCAAGACTAAACGCTTCGGGTGTGGAATGAGGCGCGCCGCTCGAATAAACACTTGCAGGACCGCCTGAAAGTATAATTCCTTTGGGCGATAGCGAGCGCAGACGGTCTTCGGAAATAGTATATGAATGTATTTCGGCATAGACTCCAATTTCTCGAATACGACGTGCAATAAGTTGGGTAAACTGCGAGCCGAAATCAAGTATAAAGATGCTTTCGTTTGGGTGCATAAAGTTAATGGTGCAAAAAATAAAAATACTCTCTCTTGAAAATTATTGCGAATAGAGATTTCAATTGTGATTAAATTATGGAATTGTTGTATAAATATATTGTCAAAACTATTGAAATTGAATCTGCATCAGAATGCGTGTTTCATTATTGATAAACTATTCAAATTTACGACTATGCACAGCTACTGTTGATTTATGCGAACTACATCTTAACTCCAATGCTGAAATAAACTAACGCCGGACCCCATGCAACTGTTGGCGGATTATCTAAGAAATAAAAAGATTTGCCAGCACTTAACGTGGCCGGCCCCACAGGAGTATCTAAACCTAAGGCAACGCCAATGCCATGTTGAAAATTGCTGAATTTAACTTGCTGAAAGTTAGGCCAAACGGCTCCCAGATCATACCGCATAGAAAAATACGTGTCAAAAAAAAGTGTAAAAGGCGCATGAAAGCGGTATTCCAATGAGCCTGCGGCAATTTGTCTCCCTCGTTCATCATATTCCCGTTTGCCATAAAAATTGTCTTCGCCCCCGAGGGCAAAGAATTCTGGCTGTGGCATAGTAAGATCAGCTAATCCAAGATGAAATGACGGAATTATGCTATGGCGGCCATAAGAAAAAATAGAAAGAACTTGAGCTTCAAACTTGGAGAATCCCAATGCAGAAAGACCTGTCAAAATATTTGATTCAAGAGTTAAAAGAATTACTCGTCCGTTCGTCGGAAAAAATGCGCGATCTTGCGTGTCGAAGCGCGCACCTATTTTTAAAGTGCCTAGCGGTTGAAATGCAATGGAGTTGCTTAACGAGTCACTATATGTCCTCTGCTTTTCGAAACGCAGTTCTGCAAATACTTTTCCTTGTTTTTCAATCTGAGTAGCAAGCGATGCTTTAGCGCCATATCTTTCTTCGAATATTTCTCCGCTGCGATAACGATCAAATCTATCTCGCATAATTCCCGAGCGATAGTTGTACAGATATATTCCTTTGCGGCTGTAATATCCGATTGTGGAGTATGACCAATACGTGTCAAAAATACGTGCTGCCTCTATTCCTAAGAACGTGAAAAGATCATTGCTACCGCCGGCAGAAACATGTGCAAAAAGACGATTTTCACCACCAAACAGATATCTTTGCGACATGTTAAGAGCGCCCTGAGTATTGCGCTCATTATCTATTCTTACACCAAGTTGCATTACTTGATTGCCAGATTCACGCACATTCACATACACATCAACAACATTCGTTGTTGAATCATACTTAGGATTAACATCAACTTTTGTAAAATATCCAGAATTAATAAGATTTTCCCATCCATGCAATACATCATCAACGTCGATCTGTCCTGAATGCGGGAATTCTCGCGCTATAGAAGATGAAGATATAAGTTGATTGCCATTTATAATAACATTGCCCATACTTGGATTTTGGATTGATATTCTGAGAGTTGCAAACGCCGTGTCAAAAGCAATATTGTGTACACGAGCAAATGAAAAACCTTTTGAGCGAAGCAAACGAAGCATTTTCTCGCGGCACTGCCGCATTATATTGGGTGACGCAGGCATGCCTATGGCAAAGCTCAGTGTGTTTGCAATTAAAGAATCGGATAAAACCGGCGGAAATATATTGCAAAAAAAATTTCTGATTTCAAGATGTTTTTCCGGCTCGCCCGCATTAAAAGAAGCATTGTTGTTTTGCTGCTTAATCAAAGTTGTATTGTCATTAGATCTAAAAATAGGTCGAACTTGTTCTTTTAAAGTGTTCTCTTCTTCTTGCTGTTCTTTACTAGTATTATCTAACGAGGCAAAAGACGCTTTGTTATGTATTTTTGAACCCATAAAACAAGAAGCAATCGAATCTTCTTTTTCTTTGATAATAGAGGCAATTGTCGCGATCTGTTTTACAGCTGTAGCTCGTCCAATAGCAATGATCTTTGCAGGATCGTGAAAATCATTGTTTTGCAAATCGCCTAAAGCCGGCTCAACAACACAATTTGCCATTGCTGCTTGCCTTGCAGTTCCGTCGCGCATCAAAATTGAGATAACCTGATCGGCCAAATTCCAAGGCTTATTTAATTCTTCTCTTTGAAACAAAGGCGAGGTTGTATTTACGGCAATTATAATATCTGGTGAAAATTCGCGCGCTGCCTCAACCGGTATATTTGCAAAAATTCCGCCATCAACCAAAACCATAGTGTCCATCCTCATAGGAGCATACCGCAATGGTATTGTTGCGCTGGCTCTCATTGCGACAACTAAATCACCGTGATTAAGCGATACGCTTCGCCCCGCAGCCACATCGGTTACCACAGCGCGAAAAGGCATTTTTAAGCGGTTAAAATCGCCCTCGCATTGATAGATGCCGTTCCATGCTAATTTTTGCAAAAAAGCAGAAAGACGTATGCCGCCGCTTACAGATTCAGGCACTTCAAAATGAAAATTATTGAATCGTAGCGTGAGCAAACTGCGGTCGCTTTCCACCTTTTGGTCAAAAAACAATTCAGAACGATCTTGTTCATTTCCAATGGATAACATTTCATTCCAATTGACATTCACCATGATTGAATCAAGTTCTTTTGCCGAATATCCGCAGGCATAAAGACCGCCAATGATGGCGCCGATGCTGGTGCCAACAACATAGTCAATATGAATTCCGGCGTTTTCCAGCTCTTCAAGCACACCAATTTGCGCTAAACCGCGCGACCCGCCACCGGAAAGTGCAAGAGCGATTTTGGGACGATATTCACGGTGAATCGGCGTGTTTGCAGCAAAATGATCATTGTCGCGTTCAGCTTTCGCATTTACAGCAAATAATGTCAATAACACAAGAATTATATATTTCAAAACATAGTTCATAGGCGCAAAACTACGGAGTTTCTCCTGCTTGCAAAAATGAGTTTATACATACACAATGGCAGAAACACGCCGAAATTGTAGTTTTGCACTATATTTTGAAAAAATATCTTTTGAGCACTTAAAAATTATATCATTTCTACAAGGAATTGCAATATGAAGTATTTTTTGCGAATTATTCCGATTATTTTTCTTTTTATCTTATGCGGAGTAGGTATGACTGATGAAGCAGAAGCACAAAAAACCGGAGAGAACAAAGGCGACAGTAAAAACGAGAATAAACAGCCAAGCGAAAAACCAATAGAAACATCACCGCCCGTTATTACCAAACATACGCTAAGCATAGGCGGCAAAACAATTTCTTATACGGCTACAACGGGATATATGAAAATTAACGATGAAGCCGGCAAGCACAAAGCAAATATATTTTTTACGTCTTATGTAAAAGACGGCGACAAAGTAGAATCACGCCCTCTAACGTTCGCATTCAATGGCGGCCCAGGTTCGGCTTCATTATGGCTTCACCTTGGTGCGCTTGGTCCGAAGCGCGTTCTAATGGGCGATGACGGCGATATGCCTTCTCCCCCGTTTCGCACGATAGACAACGATTTTAGCTGGTTGGAATTTTCCGATCTTGTGTTTATAGATCCTGTAGGAACAGGCTTCAGCCGCCCGGCACCCGAAGAAAAGAAAGAGCAATTTCATGGAATTAAAGAAGACGCGGCCTCGGTCGGCGATTTTATACGGCGCTATGTTACGCAAAACAAACGCTGGACTTCTCCAAAATTTTTAGCTGGAGAAAGCTATGGAACTACTCGCGCTGCCGCTCTGTCCGGATATTTGCAGGACACTTATGGAATGTATCTGAACGGAATTCTGCTTATTTCCAGCGTACTTGATTTTCAAACAATTCGATTTAGCGAAAGCAATGAACTGCCATACATTCTTTATTTGCCGTCCTATACGGCAACGGCTTGGTATCACAAGCGCCTTTTACCAGATTTGCAAAGCAATCTTGAAAAAGCAGTTAATGAAGCACGTGAATTTGCAATAAACGATTATTTGCTTGCTTTGGCAAAAGGCGATCGACTTTCCGATGCGGAGTACAATCGGATAGCAGAAAAATTGTCGCGGCTTACGGGATTGTCCAAAGAATATGTAGTGCAATCAAATTTGCGAATCAACAGCGAGCGTTTCGACAAGGAATTGCTTAGGCAAGAACGCCGCACTGTAGGACGCTTTGACAGCCGATTTAAAGGTATAGACCGCGATGCAGCCGGAGAAGGTCCAGATTATGATCCAAGCTATAATAATGTTGTCTATGGACCGTTCGCTGCCGCCGTTAATGACTATCTTCGCTCAACCCTTGGCTACGAAAGCGATTTGCCTTATGAAATTCTAACTGGCAAAGTTTATCCTTGGAATTGGGGTTCTGCAGGCGATGGTTTTCCAAGCGTTTCCTCAACTTTGCGCGATGCCATGACCAAAAACCCTTCGCTCAAAGTATTTGTTGCAAACGGATATTATGACCTTGCAACTCCATTTTTAGCGACGGAATACACTATGGATCATCTTGGGCTTGACCATTCGCTACGCTCAAATATTTCAATGGAATATTATCCGGCGGGGCACATGATGTACATTCAGAAGTCATCGCTTGAAAAGCTAAGAAATGACGCTAAAAAATTTGTGGAAGCTCAATAAAGCATTAATAATTGTGAATACATTATCGCTGTCTGATTCGCCGTCCGATATTGTGCAAGCTGCCAAGCTGTTAAAAAATAGTGAGATAGTCGCTTTTCCAACTGAAACTGTTTATGGCTTGGGAGCTTGCATTTTCGACGAAACTGCTGTTCGCAAGATTTTTGCTGCAAAAGGCCGTCCTTCGGACAATCCTCTTATCGCCCATATTTGCAAACCGGAGCAAGCGTCAGAATTAGCACTCAATATTCCAAAAGAATACTGGATTCTCTCTGAAATATTCTTTCCTGGACCGCTAACCATTGTATTGCAGCGACACGAGAACGTTTCGAAAATAGTTTCCGCCGGACTATCCACCATTGCCATCCGCATGCCGGATCATCTTGTTGCATTGGCACTGATAGAGCAGACAGGACAGCCGCTTGTTGCTCCGTCTGCTAATTTATCGGGGCGTCCCAGCCCGACAAATGCCTCGCATGTAATCGAAGATTTGGACGGAAAAATTGCAGCAATAATAGACGGCGGATCATGCAGTATAGGCATTGAATCCACAGTGCTTTTAATTGATGAAAGCCGAAAAAGGACTATGATACTAAGGCCTGGCTCTATTTCTAAAGAAGAAATCTCCGATACATTACAATGTGATGTTGAATATGCAGACAAAAGTGATGCTGCTGCATCGCCGGGGATGCGCTATCGGCATTATGCGCCAAAAGCAAAAATTACGCTCATCAATTCATTGGAGAACTATGATGCAAAGGAAGAGCGCGTTATTCTATTAGCAAGTTCAGAACCAGAAGAACTGCCAAATAATTTCGAATATCGTCGCTTAAATTCAATGCAGCTCTATGCCGAATTGCGTCGCGCCGACTATGAATCGGCAGCCGAAATTGCAATTTTGCTAACGCCCGATATTCTTGCGCAGGAAGGATTGACAAATCGAATTAAAAAAGCTGCAGGCATTTATTAATAAGAATGGCGTGACAGCAAGATATTTACTACCAAGAGATTGCAAGCAAGCCATAATTTATCTGCACTCCAGCACTTAGCGTCCATACGCGCCAATTAGCCGCTGGCGAGTTTGCAAAGATAGGCAATGCAATACAAATATACGGCGAGGCATAAATGCCGCGGGCAAGTTCGGCATCGTATCCTATTTGCAATGAGGGCTTAATGAGAGCATTTGTAATATTCGCCGGTTCAACTTTGCCATACGGTATTGCTGCAGTAAATTGTTCTGGTGAAATAATGCTTTCGGTTTGTTCGAATGAATTGCTTAATGCTATATTAAAGCCAAGTCCGGCGCCGGCAAAAATATGTGTTTCATCGAGCAGCCATTTGCCGTAAAATTCGGCTGAAAGGAATGATTGCGTTGTGGAAAGTATAAAGTTTCGCCGTAGTATAAGAATTTCACCATGCAGTTTAAACGGCGTCGGATCTGTTGGAACATCAAAGACACCATGCATTTGCGAATATTTTAGACGAAATCCAATCGCTGACTCGCCAATTCTCCAATATTCGCCCGAAGCAAAAATTTCAACTCCGCTGCCGGCACCTGAGCGATAATTACCACAGTGCAATTCTTCGTTAATTTCGCGAAAATTAGTAGCACTATGCCAATTTTTCTGAAATGCAACGCCTCCGCCGATGAACATTTTTGGGCTTTCGAATGGCAAACGCACAGAATATTGCCAATCAAACATCTGGCTTTTAGCATCAATAATTGACGTCAGTAAAACTACGTTAAAAAAAAGCAGAAAATATGATTTGTTCATCGAGTTGTTAATTTGTCACGCTTTTTACAACGGATTATTATCTGTAGATGCCTTTTGTTGTTTTGCACGCTCGGCAGCCGCTTTTTGTCGTCGCAGCTTATTATAATTGATAGATTCAGAAAGGCGAATTCCATCGCGAATCACTCCGCGCGCTCTCAGAGTGTCTTCAGCGGAAAGATAGCGTTTATACGGTCGTAAACTGCCGCGCGCATCCACTGGAATTTGTGATATTGGTATGAGCGCTTCTTCCACAGCCATTGGATCAACAGGTATGTCAATAACTTGCTGATTAGATAGTATTTCTCGCCAAGGTCCGCCTGATTTCCGAGTGTAGTCAAACATGCCAAGTATAATTACGGGAGTTCCAGTCATTGGGATCATGTTGCCAGCACTATCCTTCGACGCTCCTTTTCCCCATTTATATAACCATTCGGCATCTGCCATAAATTGACGCGCGCATGAATGAGAGACAGGGCGTCCGGGCATGTCGAATTGATGAAAAGCAGAGCCGGCATTCAAATGAAAATTCCATGTAAACGGAAGCACCCATGAAGAATCAAGCGAAGAATGACGCAAACGTTGCCGCCAATTCAGGGCATAGCGACCGGGAAATGTTGGTTTGCGTTCAGTGCCGGTATTTGTAGCTGCAAATCGCACAAGCCGCCCCGAGTCATAGCAGGCGTAACTCTGCAATGGATTTGATATAAGTATCAATTTTGACACATTATTAGCGCCTGGATATAAGCGCGGAAAGCATGAGTAAGCGCGCAGATCCTTTACAATTGTATCGGGCATCATAACGGTATCGCCAACATGATAAAAATTAATGTCTTTTCGATTTATCGTAGTAATTGCCCGGTAATTAATCATGTTCGGCTCAGTTTTAGCAAATTTTCTACGAAACTCCGCTAATTCTTTTGATGTGGTCAAAACAATCTTTGAAAAATGAACTATTGGCAAAGAGTCAAGCTCATGCCAAACTTCTGGCAATTTTGGCAGCGATTCCTTGCGGATTTCTGTTTGCGGCAGTTCATGAATTATTTTCTGTTCGCAGCCGGCGGCAGCGAATATCAGGATAACGCTTATCACAGCTGCCGCACCGTTATTCGACATAATATTAAAGTCCTTTTGTTTGAATGTTTGGCGTTGATTCTTGTGCTGTTGTTTTTTGAGTGTGATAAAGAATTCGAGGTTCTATTCGAATAATTTCGACATTTTCCGGTGAAGATGGCGTTGGAATGATTAAACCTGTTGTATCGCTTTTCAACGCTGAATAATCAATGCGCATTTTGAATAATTCCGGAGATAGATTCTGAATCTTATCAATGCCTCCGCGCACTGTAACAGTAAACTGCTGTGGCAAAATATGATGAGAGGCATTCAGAGGCGCGTTGTAAATTTCCACCGGCACATCGTAAACTATTTGCTCGGCAGTTAATTGCACATCTCCTGAAATTGTAATTGGTCTTTGGGTAAACGACACTTTGTTCGTCAATGAATCCTGTAATTGCAAGTAAATGATAAACGGTCTGTTTACATCGCTGAATTTTTTGCTTTCCGTTTTCCACTCTCCAATATTTTGGAGCAGGCCTGCGTTTCCTCGTATAGTTATGCTGTCCGGTCGAACGGCAATCTCGCCCACAAGAGTAAAACCGGAGCGCAAAGAGATTTGAAGCTTAGGATTGACAGCAACACGCTTTTCAGCAATAGCGCTGGTTGATATTTTGAATGTCTCGGGAAATATTTCAATTACTTTATCTAAGCTGATTGCAGGATGCAAGCTTTGAAGAATATCATTCTTACTTACTGGAAACGTTGCTGTTACGAACGGCTTGCTTGTATAGTCAAGCAAACACTGCGTTCCTGCGCTTACATAACGCAAATTCAGCAATTCCCATCCGGAAGCCCGAATTTTTACGTGCACTGCCTCTGGCAGAGCGCCATCGGCAGCACGGTCAGAAGGCAAAACAATTGAAACAGGAAAATCAACTAACGTTGTCATGCGCGTATTTAATGTGGCATACACCCACAATGCAATTGCGAGAAAAAGCGCGCCAACAATGGATTTTACTGATATTTTTCGCGTCATGAGAAAATCATCTTCAACGAATCAACACTAACTCTCGCAATATATGAGCCAAATAATACAGAACGTTATTATATATTTATTTTGAGTTAAATACATAATGAACAATAACTTTTTTAATAGAAATGCTTAGCGTTTTTGCATGATTAACGGCAGCTTGCTTAGCATGAATAATTTCTCGCAATCAATTGCGTTTAGCGTATAAAACATCGCAAAATTACCGTTTTTAAATGAATCGCAGAAGTTGTCTTTTTTACCCAAACAGATGCAATGCACGCTTTACAATAGTATGAGCATAGGCATAACAATCAAAAAACATATAAAATTGTTATTTTTTTAGTTCTAGAGCCTGACAGTTCTTTCTATGCTATAGAAAAGCAGCAAAGCCGTGCAAGATGACCTGAAATACAAGAAACTGCTATTTTTACTCGTCTTAATGCGAAATATCTAGTAAAAGAGGAGAATTTTATGGAAAATGCGACAAACAATCGTCCACCATTGCGCGGCATGGGCAATAAAGTGCGAGATTTGTACAACACTTATGTCCGCAACGAAGAAGAGTACGATAATAATGAAAAACAACATATTAACGAAACTGCAACTGCAATGAATTCTGAATCAGCTATGAATATGGACGAAACTACGACTTCCGAATCTAATAAACGCTTGATTGACCTTGAAAAAGAGAATAGTGATTTGCGCGATCAATTGTTGCGCAAGTCAGCAGAAATGGAAAATATGCGCCGTAGGTTAATGAAAGAAATGGATGATTTGACTATGTATGCCAATCAACGCTTGTTAGTACAAATTCTACCTTTAATAGACGATTTGCAGAAAGCGCTTGAAGCAGCGAAGAAATCATCAGATTTTCAATCGCTTTTCACCGGCCTTGATATGATTTTGCAAAAATCCTTAAAAATTCTCAACGATTCAGGAGTAAAACCGATTGAAAGTAATCTTGGCGATCCATTCAATGTAGATTTGCATGAAGCTCTTGCTCATTTGCCGTCGGATATGCCTGCTGATCACATCATCCAAGAGATTCAGAAAGGATATGCCATACATGAAAAAGTGTTGCGCTATGCCAAGGTTATCACTTCTGCCGGTCAGACAAATGAATAGAGCAACATTGAACAAGCCTTTAAATTTACTCTATTGCGGCGCGCATTGATGGAATAGCGAATTAAATCAAAATATTATGAGCCCACTCCGAAAAGTCGGATAAAAACCATAGATATTCAGCCGTTAAATTTCAATATCACATTTGTTT
>JBDHXA010000083.1:0-11717 GCA_039810485.1 Chlorobiota bacterium
TTGAAAACAAATGTGATATTGAAATTTAACGGCTGAATATCTATGGTTTTTATCCGACTTTTCGGAGTGGGCTCATGTCATATTTGTCTAATAATCCTACAATTCCCCAAATAGAGAACTTTGCTTTTTTAATGATATTGGCTTCCGGATCAATGGAAAAATTATACGAAGTCCTGAAATCAGATTTTCCAAGTTTGGTGCGATTGAACACAGCACGATGCATATCACAATTATCGAACAATGAATTTGTCAATTCAGCTTCGACAAAATCCACTTCCATAAGATGAGAGTTTCTAAACATAGTTTTATTGATTTTTGTCCTGAAAAATGACGAGTGATTGAGCTGGCAGCCGTCAAAGGAAAATGAAAGTCCAAATTCGTTACAAGTATCGAAGCGTAGACCTAACATTTTGCAGTTTAGGAATTTTACATTTTGAAATGAAGCATTGTTCAGTTTTGCCAAACTCAAATTGCATTCGTTAAACGTGCAATCTGAAAACTTATAATTTGAAAGATTTTTGTCGGCAAAATTGCAATGGTTAAAAACGCAGTTGTCGTATTCGCCAATAGCTGGCAAGTCGTTTCGGTCAAATGTTTTATCAGATACAAGATATTTATGCATTGAATTTTATAATAGAATATTCCACGCTGTATTTTCAACTCCAAACGCTTGATGAAAAACTTGCCTTCTCGATTATAACTGCTGGACGATGGCAAGTTTATTTGCTATAATAATGCACATTCGGAAACCATGCCTTTGTTTATTGTCATTATCGGAAGCCCTTTCAGATTGTAGCCGCCAAATGGAGTATTTAACGATTTTGTACGGAATAATTCTGGCGCTACGGTCCATTCTTTTTCTGTGTCAAGGAATGTCAAATTGGCAGGCTCGCCGGCAGCAATTATTGGCTGAGGCAATTGTAAAATGCGGCGTGGATTGACGCTCATTAGCTCGGCCAAGCGAGTCAAAGAAATTATGCCTGTATGATATAAATAAGTGAGAGCTAATCCAAGCGATGTCTCCAATCCAATTATTCCGTTTGCTGCAAGAGAAAACTCAACGTTTTTTTCATGCAAAGCATGCGGGGCATGATCGGTGGCAATGCAATCAATTGTCCCGTCGGCTAATCCTTGCAGAATTGCATCAATGTCACGGCGCTCGCGAAGTGGCGGATTCATCTTGGCGTTTGTGTTAAATCCAAGCACGGCTTGCTCATCCAAAATAAAATGATGTGGAGTCACTTCGCAGCTTACACGCTGACCTCGCGCTTTGCCCTCGCGAAATAGTCGCACTGCTCCCGCCGTGCTGATATGTGCGCCGTGATAGCGTCTGTTTCCACAATAATCGGCAAGCAAAATATCACGCGCTACAACAATATCTTCTGCAACTGCTGGATAGCCCTTTAATCCCATTTTTGCCGACATTTCTCCCTCGTTCATTGCAAAGTCCTTTGTCATGGAATGTTCTTCGCAATGCTGTGTTAAGAGAAGGTCGAATTCGGAAACATAATCAAAAGCGCGCCGCATCATTTCAGCACTTTCCACGCAGCCGCCATCATCGGAATACATAACCGCTCCTGATTCCATCAAATTTAGAAGCGGAGCAAGTTCTTTCCCGGCGCGCGCTTTGGTGATTGCAGCACAGCAATACACATCAACCTGAGATAATTTTGCGCGCTGCTGAATATATTCGACGGTTATTGGCGAGTCAATAGCCGGCTCAGTATTCGGCATGCACGTTATGCCGGTAAATCCGCCATTTGCCGCTGCTTCTGTTCCAGTTTTGACGGTTTCTTTGTGAGTATGGCCGGGTTCGCGCAAATGCACGTGCATATCAAAAAGACCGGGCATAACTGTAATGTTTTTACCATCAACAACCTTGGTTTCGTTATTGATATCTGCTTGATTAGGCGAGCAATGCTTTATAACGCAGTCTTCAATCCACAAATCGGCGCGAATATCAAGATTTTGCGTTGGACTAATAATTCTAACATTTCGATAATAGCAATTCATAATTCTGTTCCAAGTATTGTTCTGAGAAATGTGCGGCGATGCAAAGGGCAGCATCCATATTTTTTGAGGGCTTCGATATGTTGTTTTGTTCCGTATCCTTTATGTTTGGCAAAGCCGTATTCAGGATATAAAGCATCGGCAACTTCGATCATCCAACGATCTCGCGTTACTTTTGCGACGATCGAGGCAGCTGCAATAGACATGCATTTGGCGTCGCCCTGAATGATTGTGGTGAAAGTCAAGGTTTTATGCCGAAAGAAATTGCCATCTATAAAGGCGTGATGCGGCAATGGTGAAAGCTGCTCGAGTGATGAAGTCATTGCTTCCAAAGATGCCTGCCGAATGTTAATAGCGTCAATTATTTCGTTCGAAACATAGGCAGTGGCAAATGAATGCGATTGTTCGTAAATATATGGCAGTAGTTCGTTGCGTCGCTTTTCGGACAATTGTTTAGAGTCGGCAAATCCATGATTATTCGAAGAAGGAATGAGAACTACTGATGCTGCGACAACAGGTCCGGCCAAAGGCCCGCGTCCAGCTTCATCAATTCCGGCAACAATCATTCCTTTCTCCCAAAATGGAAGCTCGTACAAAATATCTGGAATTTGAACAGCCAAATTATTGAGAGATAAGCGTTAGAAATTCGTGCCGAAGCATGCTGTTGGTTTGCAGCAAGCCGCGCATAACAGAAGTAATCATCCAAGTATTGTCTTCATCTTCTTTTATCCCGCGTGCTATCATGCAAAAATGCTTGGAGCGAATTACAACGCCCAAAGCGCGCGGCTGCAATAATTTTTCAAGAAAATCTGCAATTTGCTCTCCCAATTCCTCTTGGATCTGTCCGCGACGACAAAACCAATCTACAATTCGATTGAATTTGGATAATCCGAGAATATAATCACCCGGAATATAGCCAATGGCACACTCCCCTACAATTGGCTGCCAATGATGCGAGCAAAGCGACATGACGGTTATGCCTTTGCTTACAACTAGTTCATCAACATTTTTTCTATTTGGAAATACAGTTGCTTTGGGAGGCGGTGCATATCGCCCGATAAATAGTTCATTAACCCACATTTTTGCCAGCCGATGCGGTGTATCTCGACTGTTGGGATCATTGCGGGAAATACGAAGAATATCAAATATTTCCATTATTTTTTCTCCTAAACGCGCTTCAATTTCTTCGCGTTCTTCGTCGCTTAACTGGATGTTGGCATTTGCATCAAAGAACTTTCGACCAAGAGCGTCTTCGCTTGGATATTGAATATGTTCTCGATGCAGAACGCGCTCAAATTCATCATCTTCGAGATAATTGTTCTCTTGAGAATGAGCCATAGATTTGTATGATTGAGCTATTGGATTTTTCATGCTTTTTGTGTAAACTTTCTTAAGTCGTTATAGTGAAGAACAACGGGCTTGCCATAGTATTCAACGAAATTATTTTCTGACTCGCAAACCTTAACACAGTATAAAATTCCCAGCGGGATTTTGTTCTCTAAAATTCGCCATGCAGCAACGGCAATATGTTCTGCGGTTGGAATAAGCCCTTGCAAAAAATCAACATCGGCATTTAAATTTTTATGATCAACTTTTTCGATGATTTCAGCATCAATAATATCTCGTAAAATTTTCAGGTCAATGACATATCCGGTTTCGGGATCCGGATTGCCTCTTACAGTAACGTCGAGAATATAATTATGACCATGAATATTATTGCATTTATCAAAAACCATATCATTGCGCTCTGGACTAAAAGATGGATTGAAAAGCCGATGTGCGGCCGAAAATTGAGAGCGGCGGGTAACATATATCATAATAAATTGGGTTTTGAAAATAAATGATTAAAAAAAGCGGCTTTAGCCAAAATATGTGTGTTACACTACAAAAGTAGCGGATTTTTGTCATTTTGCAGATATTGAAATATAAATTGACATTCCTTTGTATTTTTAAGCAATATTTATCATTGTTCTCTCGTTGTCTGCAATTTTGCAATTATAGATTTCCAATTTAATCTTGATGGCTTATTCTTCAATAATTGCTTCCGAACTCCTTAATAGTTATTTTGGCTACACATCGTTTCGTGCTGGTCAAGAAGACGTAATTCGCACTATTGTCAATGGCGGAGACGTTGTTGTCGTGATGCCAACCGGCGGCGGCAAGTCCCTTTGTTATCAGATACCGGCGCTGATGCAAAGCGGTGTGGCAATCGTCATTTCGCCTCTTATAGCACTCATGCAGGATCAGGTGGTCGCAATGCAGCGCACTCGCATACCAGCTGCTTTTATCAACAGCACGCTGTCGCAGGAAGAAATTGCAATGCGGATCAACGAAGCACGAGCCGGCCGGCTGAAACTGCTTTATATCGCGCCCGAACGCTTAGACAGCATGATCTTTCTCGAAGAACTGCGATCGTTTAACATTTCATTTTTAGCTGTCGACGAAGCGCATTGCATATCGGAATGGGGACATGATTTTCGTCCTTCGTATCTTCAAATTACTCGCATTTTCAAGGCAATTGGGCGCGTGCCTATTATTGCGCTTACAGCGACTGCCACTGCCGATGTTCGCGCAGATATTGTGCGGCATTTGGAGCTTCGACGCCCTGAAATTTTCGTGCGCGGATTTGACCGTCCGAATTTGTCGTATCACACAGAAATAGTTAAAAATAAAGCGGAAAGAATAGGCGATATTCTCGATGAGACAAAAAATGGCTCAACCATTATTTATTGCGGCTCAAGAAAAAGAGTAGAAGAATTTGCCGAACGAATTAGGGAATATGGTCATTATACGCTGGCATATCATGCAGGTCTTGCAGATGCGCACAGGCAATATGCACAAGAAGAATTTTTATCGGGAAATTGCCGCATCCTTGTGGCAACAAGCGCATTCGGCATGGGAATAGACAAACCTGACGTAAGAAATGTCATACATTGCGATTTGACTTTATCGTTAGAGGCATATTATCAGGAATCTGGGCGGGCAGGCCGCGATGGCTTGCCGTCGAATTGTATGATGCTATATCAGCCGGATGATAGGCGACTGATGGAGTATTTTATACGAGCCACTTATCCGGAACGAGTGCAAATACAAGCTGTTTATGAAACATTATATGAAATGACTGGAACTCCGATCGGCGCAAAATCTACAACGCCTATTTTGCTAAACAATAGGCAAATTGCTGCAAAAGCGCATGTCCCCGAGCCGAATATTTCGTCAATTATGTCATTGCTGGCGCAGCAGGGAATTACTCGGCAAATAAGATCAAATCCTTTGGCTGTAATCCAGTTCACCACAACCCATGAAAGAATTAAAGAATATTATCATAATACAACGGCCGAGCGTCGCAAAACGCTTTCTGCATTATTGCGCAGCGTTGGTTCGCAAGCGCTTGATGCGCCTGCCGAAGTTGATGTGCCTGCAATGTTTGCCAAGCATGACATTTCTTCGCAAAAGTTCGAAACTTCAGTAAGAGCTCTCGAACATGCGCGTATTTTACGATTCCAACAGCCCGGAAAAGACGGAGGGCTAGTTCTTGCATTAGAGCGAATGCCAATTGCTCAAATTCCCATCAATTTGGATGCGCTTGAGCGTCGTAGAGAGCGGGCATATCTTAAACTCGATGTAGTAGAGCGCTATGCATCTACAAGCGACTGCAAGAGAAATTATATTTTATCGTATTTCGAAGACAATGAATTGTCAGGAATCTGCAGGAATTGCAGCAGCTGCAATTCGGCGCCCGAGCCAAGCAAAAAACTAAGCAAGCGAAGCGAATTTCTTTTGCAAACTATTCTTTCGGCATGTTCCGAACTAGACGGAAGGTTTGGAAAAAATACGTTGTATGCAATCATTTTCGGCGAAAAGAGCAAAAAATTGTCGAACTACAAAATAGATAATTTGCAATCATTCGGACAGGCGCGTGATTTCTCAAGAAATGAAGCCGATGAAATACTCGAATATGCTTTTACAACTCGTTTGCTTCGTTATGGGGCAGAATTATACCCGACCATATCTCTTACCGAAGAGGGCATTCGTCGCGCAACAGCCATCTATAAGCCAGCAGATCTTTATCATCGAGAAGAACATAAGCCGTCTGATGAATTATTGTCTCGGCTGATGCAATTGCGCGACGAATATGCTGAGTTTGACAACTGCCGTGCAGATACAATAATAAGCGATGAGTCGCTTGCTTCCATAGCTTGCGCTGCACCCGCATCGTTGAAAGATCTCGCAAAGATTTCGGGGATAAGCGGAGCTTTTGTCGCTCGATGTGGGCATGGCGTGGTTGAAGTTGTGCGTTCTTTCAATCTTGCTGAAGAGGCGCGCTCAGCATCTGCTAATTTGCCGGAAACAGTAATGACTACATATACTCTTTTGAAACGTGGTAGGTCGTTGCAACAAATTAGCGAAGATCGCGATATTATGCCTGCGACCGTTGCACAGCATATTGAAGAAGCCGTTCAAAGAGGAGCAGATTTTACAGGCATTAAACTTGTGTCTGACGAGTTGTTTGCGTCTGTTGCCGATGTGGTGCGCCATAATTCAACCATAGCATTAAAAGATTTGCGAAATATTGTCGGTGCACGATACGGATATCCTGAATTACGAATTGCCGCTGCGCTTGCACATAGAAAACATTGATAAGATTATTAACAATCAAACAACAATCTATCATTAATGCCATTTTTGCAATCCCCAAAGCAA
This sequence comes from Chlorobiota bacterium, assembly GCA_039810485.1. Lineage (GTDB taxonomy): Bacteria > Bacteroidota > Ignavibacteria > Kapaibacteriales > UBA961 > JADZAA01. The sequence goes on from JBDHXA010000083.1 coordinate 6,715, forward strand.
GAATGATAGAAGGTGCGAAATGCTGACATCAAAAAAATCCCGCTTCTTAAAGAGAAAACGGGACTTTTTGCTGTCAGAAGGCATTATAAATACTTTAAAAACGAGCATTAAACATATTCGAGCCGCGCAGTAAAATGGCGTAAATACTGCGCTTCATACGTTAACTTCATGCCGCGCAAGCTGTTGCGATTTTCATATACTTCTGCGATTGCTTCAATGCAATAATCAATATGGCTTTGAGTATACACACGGCGAGGAATGGCTAAGCGAACAAGCTCCATAGGCGGCGCAATATACTTGCCATTTGTGTCGAACCGCCCGAACATCAACGATCCAATCTCAACAGCGCGAATGCCGGAATGTCTGTAAATCTCACAAAGAATTGATTGCGCTGGGAATTGTTCGGCCGGAATATGAGGAGCAAATCGCTTTGCATCAAGATAAATTGCATGACCTCCTGTCGGCAGAAGAATAGGAACGCCCGCCGCGGTGAGTTTCTCTCCGAAATAGGCAGTTGAACGAATGCGGTAATTCAAGTAATTTTCATCGAGCACTTCTTCGAGACCTATTGCAATTGCATCGAGATCGCGTCTGGCAAGTCCGCCATATGTTGTAAATCCTTCGGTGATAATCAGCACATTTCGAGATTGCATTGCCCAATAGTCATTATTCATTGCCAAAAATCCTCCTGTATTGACCATTCCATCTTTTTTAGCACTCATAGTGCAGCCATCGGCATACGAGAACATTTCGCGTGCAATTTCACGAACAGATTTATTAGCAAATTCCGGTTCGCGCAATTTGATGAAAAAGGCGTTTTCAGCAAAGCGGCAGGCATCTATAAAGAGAGGAAGCGAGTATCGGTCGCATACTTTGCGAACAGCGCGGATATTTGCCATAGAAACTGGCTGTCCGCCGCCGCTGTTATTTGTAACGGTTATCATAACCAAAGGAATATTTTCTGCTCCTCGCTCGTTTATCAATCGCTCTAGTGCTTCCACATCCATATTTCCTTTAAAATCGGCAATAATTTCAGGATGTTTTCCTTCCTCTGTTAAAAGATCTATTGCCTCGGCTCCGCTATATTCTACATTGGCGCGAGTTGTGTCAAAATGCGTATTGTTTGGAATTGTCTTGCCAGAACCGCCAACAACGGTAAATAAGATTTTTTCGGCGGCGCGTCCCTGATGTGTTGGAATAATATTTTTGAAGCCTGTAAGAGCGCGCACAACATTCTCGAAACGATAATAGCTTCGAGAACCGGCGTATGCTTCATCGCCATCCATAATGCCGCCCCACTGCTGCGCGCTCATTGCGGTTGTGCCGCTATCTGTAAGCATATCAATAAGCACATCGTCGGACTTGAGAAAAAATGGATTGTTATACGCTGCCTCAAGAAGCGAATGACGCTGCTCTACCGTGGTAAAATGAATCGGCTCCACCGATTTTATTTTGAATGGCTCGATAATAGTTTTCATAAGATATTACGTTAAGTGAAAAAATCAAGCAAATGATATATGAATTAAATATTGAAATTCACATTGAAAAATTCTGTCGATGAATCTGAAAAGCTGCAGAGCGGTTTCACGAATTTACCGACCAGCCCTCTTTGCCGATTAGCGGGACAAAGCGAAATTCTTTCAAATCAATAGAATCGAATTCATGTTCGCTTTTTCTGACGATGTATTTCATTATTTGAGCATGCTCATCGCCTACGGGAATTATGATTCTTCCGCCGACAACAAGCTGAAGCAAAAGAGATTGAGGTATTTCTGGCGCGCCTGCTGTAACTATAATGGCGTCAAATGGCGCATGTTCGCTCCAGCCGATTGTTCCGTCTCCAAATCGTGATTGAATAGAAAGCCCTAATTCTGCAAAAGTTTTTTTTGCCGAATTATAAAGCTCCCAATGTCGCTCTATGGTATAGACCTTGGCTCCGCACATCGCGAGAACTGCAGCTTGGTAGCCGCTTCCAGTGCCAATTTCAAGCACACGCTCGCTGTGTTTGAGTTTTATAGAAGCAGTCATAAAAGCCACAGTAAAGGGCTGCGAAATCGTCTGCTGGCTGCCGATAGGCAAGGCGGAATCTTCGTAAGACCTTGATTTTATGATATCAGGAACAAATTTCTCACGAGGCAGAGCAGACATTGCTTTCAATGTTTGCTCGTCGCTGATTCCTGCATTGCGAAGTTGCGAAATGAGGTTGTCTCGACGTACTTTGTAGAAATCTTTATGCACAAAAATGCGGCAGGTTGGTACAATAGAAGTGCAAAATTACGGATTACGGGCTTATGATGTGCCGCCAAAGAGATCGGCAGACAAATTTTGCGCCGGTCTGTCTTCTATATAGCGGCGCAATTTGAACGATAATTCTTTGAAATTAACATTTAATTCAAGCGTTCCGTCGCAAGCTATAGAAATTGCTCCTGTTTCTTCCGATACAATCAGAGCAACAGCATCGGATTGCTCGGCTATACCTAATGCTGCGCGATGACGAGTTCCTAGATTTCGTCCTTCAAATTTTGTAGTTGTGCTTAGAGGCAATACGCATCGCGCAGCCACAAGCAGTTCATTTTCAATAATAACGGCTCCATCGTGCAGAGGAGATCGCGGATTGAAAATAGAGACCAATAGTTCTTTTGACACTACTGCTTGCAGTGGAATGCCAGTGTCGATAGTCATTTTAACATTCTGCGAGCGTGGGAAAACAATCAAAACGCCAATATGCTTTTCGGAAAGCTCTTTGGCCGCATCAATAATTTCATCAATAGTTTCGGCAATATTCTGACGAATAAATAAGCGAAATAAACGGCTTCGTGTTATAAGCAGCATAACGCGCCGCAGCTCTGGTTGAAAAAGAACAATGAAAGCCACCAACCAGACATCCGAAATTGCTCGCAACACCCAGTTAAGGGCTTTCATATTAGCAGATTCGGTAATAAACGATATTCCGAGTATCGCTACAAATCCTAAGAGAATTTGCACTGCAACCGTATCGCGCAATGCTCGGTATATTGCAAAAAATAAAATTGCAACAATGCCGATATCGAGCAGATCAATCAGCGTAAAATCAATAAAACCAATGTGAAAGAGATTAATCATTGATTGCCAGTCATTTGAAGAAGCAGGGCATTTTTTGCAAAAAATAAAAGACAGTCATCAGCTGCTTGATGCAAAAATGCAGTAATTTCTTCTCGTAACGCATCTTTGGCGCCATCAATATCAAGTTCGCCAGCGTCAAAGAGTTTTATCAGTTCTTCGCCAAAAGAAGATTTATGCCGCGAACCGTCTGCCATGCAAAGAAGCATGGCTTGAAATGGATTTATCTCTACCGTTTCATGATACAATGAAGTAACACGCAATCCATTTTGCACTTGAAACCGCGCAACCGGCGAAGAAAAAGGAAAATCATCAATGGGACATGACGCCGGAAAAGCATCAGCTAAAAACTCTATCGAATCGGTCATAGATCTGTAACATTCTAGCAATTCTTCTGCAATTCGCTTCGGTGTAATGTCCGGAAATTTATCTTTCAAACTTATGCAAATTTCTGCAGGCGAAAGCGGTGCTGGGAAACTATCTTGAAGCAATTCAAGTATAAATGACAATATCGAGTTGCGTTCTACCAAGCAGGATTTTCCTGACTTCAATTTATAAATTTGCTCATTTTCCGAAGATGCAAAATTTTTATCTATTGTCAAACGAGAGGTAATATACATTGACTCAACAATAGATGGATAAATATTAGGTGCGCCAGAAACTCCTGCATGACATACTAATGATTCACGAAACTGTCTGCCGACCAACAAATCTATCTGCTGTTCTCGGATGTAAAGATTATTTGCGAAATGAGCAAGCAGATTATGCATCGGCTCAGGCGGAAAAAGTATGCGATATGCATCAATGGTAGAATCGCTAAAATGCTCAAGTCCGAATGAAGCAAGTTTGGCAGTAAATTCGTGAAAATAGAAAGCACGGTTTTCAACTTCGAGAATGTCATGGGCAACAAATGAATCGGGAACTTCTAACATCATGGCAGATTCGCGTTGAAGCGATGATGCGTAGTGCTTATGTTCGGCTGAATTGAGACGAACTGTAGTATTAATTATCTTTCGCACATAATCTACTGATTCAACAAGAGATTCCGAATTGCGCGCTGCATATCGCGCAATATCGTGCGCAGATTCGCGCAAGCGAAACCCGGGATATGTGTTATAACTTATAAAAGCCACACCAGTCGGCGAAAGCATGTCGCGGCATATTTCCAATATCTTATGACGAATAAAATCTGGGACCCATGAAAATATACCATGAGCAACAATATAATCAAACGGATCTTGATGATACTTGTCTAGCTCCATTATATCCATAGTTTTGAGTGTTATATTTCTCAATCCGATCGCATTGATTGACGCTTGACCAGATTCAATTTCCCGAGACGAAATATCTACTCCGAAAAAATGAGCGCTGGGCATGGTTAATGCCATATTTATTATATTGCCTGCATCAGAACAACCAATTTCTAACACACGGCAATTGTCTGTTGAGGGCGCAGAGAACCCCGATAGCGCCGCTGCTGAACGCAAATAAAACGGATGTGAATATTTACGCGCAGTGCTTGGATATGGAAGCGCGTTATATTGCGAGGCCTGTGAATTCATAATAAATAATAAGTTGAGAAATTATTTCACAAAATACAAGGTTGTTTCGACATTAAATCGCAACATTGTTGTAATTATCAGCAAACGCTTGAATTGGATGTTTTCCAGCAAAAAAGTTTTCTTTTGACTGTTGTTTAGACATATCACTCCATATCTAAATTTTTGTCACCTTATACATATAGATACTATGGCTTTTTTATATAAATGCTGTCTGATACAGTCTAATTGTATTCCCAGGGTATATTAAAAATACGTATTTTACGTTAATATCTCACCTTACGCATTAAGAATCTACACCGCGCTTGATCTCATATTCTGCAACTCGCATAAAGTTTGAGTTAA
>JBDHXA010000084.1:0-11715 GCA_039810485.1 Chlorobiota bacterium
AAGAGTCGCATAACGCTTATAGCATCTGTTGCAAGCAAAGCATCTGAGGTCGTTACATCAGCCATTATTGACTTGCTATTGCCGTACAAACAGCATGTTCGCACACTGACTTATGATAACGGCAAAGAGTTTAGCAATCATGAAACCATATCGAAATCATTATCAGCCGAAACATATTTTTGCCATCCATATCACTCTTGGGAGCGCGGAACAAACGAAAATGCCAATGGACTAATCAGACAGTATTTTCCTAAAAAGCGAGATCTTCTATCAGTAGAAGATGATGAACTTACAGAGGCAATGAGACGGCTAAACAACCGTCCAAGAAAAATACTTGGATGGAAAACTCCAATTCAAGTATTTACTGATAATTACAAAAGTGTTGCACTTCAGTGTTGAATCCGCCTCATGAAAAGGCATCATTCCCGGGCAATTATCCATACATATTTTAGAAATTGTCAGACGGTATCTTGCTTGAAACAATGTATCACTATTTTTCAAAACTAAATTATAAGGCACATCTTCTTCATAACAATATGTGATTGTGACTTGACACGGTGTGCCGTTATTGCTATAACTAATAGTTTTTGATCGTTCTTCTGCTCCATTTTAGCAGAAGCATGATGACAGAGGATTTAAAATTATCTTTGATTGAAACTCTTGCACATCTTTGCCAGATAAATGAGAGATGACAGGAAAAAATAACAGAAATAATACAATCAATGAGTTTTTCATAGTTGCCAGACAGAGATTATTGGAGAAAGTCTGGGAAATATTCCAAATGCTCATGGATATTTCTCTAGAAATTAAATAAAAAATAATAAAATGTTGAAAACAAATGTGGACAACATTTTAATTGGTCAGATTAACAAAATTCCTTGAATGTGCATACTACTTTTTTTTCCGCCTTTTTTTGAATATAAAATCAAATATGCAGATGTATTGTATTAGCAAGAATATATGATTTTTTTGAAAAGAAATTTACATGCCTTCTTATCTTAACAACTGAAATTGACTATTATCTAATATTGAGTTTTACTTCACAAAAAGCATTTCGCGATAGCCGGGCAATGGCCAATGTTTATCGGCAACAAGGCGTTCGAGAGCGTCTGCCGCAGTTCGAACGGCATTCATAGCAGGAAGAACAGAATTACGCACATGCCAAGCTTTTTGATGAGCAGTTTCGCCGCCTAATTCGGCATTTGCAACTCGCAGTTTACTCAATTCTAACGTAAGGCGCTCTAACAATTCAGCAATTTCACGAGCGATTTCACTCATTGCCGTCGTAGGAATATGCATTGATTTCAGATTGGCAAGCGTTGCAGATATTTCTCCAAGATATGCCATTGTTTCAGGCAAAAGCATGGTTTGTGCAATCCATTCGGTTGTTTCACCTTCTATATTTACAGTTTTGAAGTATTGCTCTACCGCAACTTCGTAACGCGCTTCCAATTCCCGCCGCGACAGCACATTAAATTTTTCGAAAATCTCCAAATTTTTATCTGTATGCAATAGTTCTAAAGCGTCGAGCGACGTACGGGCATGGAGCAAACCTCGGCGCTCAGCTTCCAATCGCCATTCATCTGAATAGCCGTCGCCATTGAAAATTATGCGCTTATGAGAGTTATATGCGTCTATCAGCGTATTGCGCAAAGCGTCATCAAAAGAATTTCCAGATCTTAGTTGATGTTCTACCACTTCAACTAGATTAACAATGGCATCAGCCACAATAGTATTAAGGACCGTAATCGGAAAAGATATTGACTGGCTTGCTCCTACGCCTCGAAACTCGAATTTATTTCCGGTAAATGCGAATGGCGAAGTTCGGTTGCGATCGCCCGCGTGACGCGGAAGTTTGGGCAGAACCGTAGCTCCGAGCCCTAACAAACCGCCAATTTTCGATTTTCCTTTTGCATTATCTGCTAGCTGCTCGAAAATTTCTGTTAACTGCTCGCCAAGAAATATACTCATAATTGCTGGCGGCGCTTCATTGGCTCCCAAACGATGGTCGTTGGCGGCAGATGCAATGGAAGCTCGGAGTATATCTTGATGAGAGTCGACGGCGACAATTACGGCTGCGCAAAAAAACATAAACTGCGTATTGCTATGAGGCGTTTCTCCAGGATCTAAAAGATTTACGCCAGAATCGGTAACAATTGACCAATTCACATGCTTGCCCGAACCGTTCACTCCGGCAAACGGCTTTTCGTGGAGTAGGCATATCAGTCCGTGCTTTCTGGCTGTATTTTGCAAAACCTGCATCAATAATTGCTGATGATCGGCGGCAGCATTGCTTTGCTCAAACATGGGCACAATTTCAAATTGGCCGGGAGCTACCTCATTATGCCGTGTTTTTACGGGAACGCCCAATCGGTAAAGTTGCATTTCTACATCGGTCATATATGCCAGCACTCGCTCCGGTATCGAGCCAAAATAATGGTCTTCAAGCTCTTGTCCGCGTGGCGGTTTTGCACCAAAAAGAGTGCGTCCACTCATCATCAAATCTGGACGGCGAAAGAAAAATTCTTCGTCAATTAGAAAATATTCCTGCTCGGCTCCGATTGTTACTGTTATTGCAGAAATATTAGTTTCGCCTAAAACTTTCATTGCACGTTTTACAGCGGCATTTAAAGCATCAACAGAGCGAAGCAAAGGTATTTTATGGTCGAGTGCCTCGCCTGTCCATGATGCAAATGCAGTCGGTATGCACAGAGTAACACCATTGGAGTGTCGCATTAGAAATGCCGGAGACGTTGGGTCCCAAGCAGTGTATCCGCGCGCTTCGAATGTGGAGCGAAGTCCGCCGCTGGGCAGCGATGAGGCATCCGGCTCGCTTTGTATTAAATCTTTGCCGGAAAATTCGGCAATTGCGCCTCCTGCGTCATTAGGCGCCACAAAACTTTCGTGCTTTTCAGCTGTGCTGCCGGTAAGCGGCTGAAACCAATGCGTGTAATGCGTAGCACCGCGCTCGGTAGCCCATTCTTTCATTGCAAGAGCCACAATATCGGCAATATGCGGATCAAGTTCGCTTCCTTTCTCTATTGTGGCAGCTAATGACTGCCAAACAGATTTGCTCATGTGTTCTCGCATTGTATCGAGCGAAAAAACATCGGCGCCAAAAGAGACAACTATGTCGCTGTTTCTTGCTCCTCCGAATATTTCGGAATTTTGCACAAAATTATTTTTGCCTCCGTTTGTCCGCCAATTCTTGGCAGCCGTAAGCACGTCAATATCGTATGAATGCAGCATTTTGATAAAATAATGATTTATAATAATTTATTTTCACTTTTGAAACGTCGCGTTAATTAGGTGCTTTATCGGTGTTATTTTTTGTTTTTTTCATAAATTGGCCATTATTTTCAGGAAGCAATAATGCCCTTATATTTGTCTTTTTCGCTCGTTTGCCTGCTTAACAGCTTCGCCAAGCGGCAGCTGCATGGTCTCGATATGCGTGGAAAGCACTAAGTTTGTAATAGTTCGCTGCACACCTTCGAACTGCTGAATCGCCGAAAGCAGCATTTCGAGTTTTTTTACAGAATGCGCTCTCACTTTTAGCAAATGCGATGCTGTCCCTGTAATTGCGTGACATTCCAACATGCCTTCCAATTCTTTGCATCGCCTGATAAATGAATCATAATGCAGCGACGAGTCAATATCAACAAAAATAAATGCAGTAACGTCATAGCCAAGCAATTCATGATTAAGCACGGCGTAATATCCTTCGATAATGCCAGAACTTTCAAGTTTATGGACACGCTCACTTACGGCAGGAACTGACATTCCAAGCATTTCTGCCAAGCCGCTATATGAAGCGCGGGCGTTCTGCTGCAATGCTGTACAAAGCGCTTTATCAGCTTCTTTCAGATTGTCATTTTTCGGCAAATCGTTCATAATACCATCAATTATTAAGGTTATTTAGAAACAAACTTAAAAAATTTTATAATATGGACAATAAACCGAAAAAATCTTTTTTTAGGATATTTTTCAAATGGATGTTTCGCCTGCTGTTAATTTTTTTGCTTGGCTCGGTTGCTTTAACTGCGGCATATATCATTATTGATCCTCCTATTACTCCTTTGATGCTGCTTCGCATCGGCGAGGGATCATTTGAAGGAAAAGCGGTGGGAATTGACAAAGAATGGAAGAATTTCGATGATATTTCGCCGAATATTTTCAAGGCGGTGATGAGCGGCGAAGACGCCAAATTCCTGCAGCATAACGGCTTCGACTGGAAGGCAATAGAACGAGCACGAAAAATTAACGAGCAACGCAAAGGCAAGCGTCTGATAGGTGCTAGTACTATTTCTATGCAAACTGCAAAAAATGTATTTCTCTGGCCTGGCAGGAATTACCTACGCAAAGGAATGGAAGCATATTTCACTTTTTTAATCGAAGCTTTTTGGAGCAAGCGCCGCATTTTGGAAGTGTATGTAAATGTAGTGGAATGGGGCGATGGCATCTATGGTGTTGAAGCTGCATCGCAGCATTATTTTCATAAATCTTCCAAAGATCTCACAGTGCGTGAAGCTGCACTTCTCGCAGCTGTGCTGCCTAATCCGCGGCGCTGGTCGCCGGCCGAACCAACAAATTATGTTAAAAAACGGCAAGGATTCATTCAATCGCGAATGCTGGGAATGCCACTGCCGCACAAGGGAAATTCCGAACCTTTGCAAAAAAAGAAAAGAAAAACAGAATGAGCTATAATGTTTCGCATTTCGGTCAAGTATTTACTCCGCCAAAAATTGTTGATAGAATGCTAAGTTTGCGAAAAAACTTTGGCAAAACGCTCGAGCCAGCAGCCGGCAACGGCGCCTTTTTCTCAAAGATCCCACATTGCGTTGCCGTAGAAATTGACCCTCGACACTGTCTTCCGGAAATGATAAACGCCGACTTTTTCGACATGCCGGACTCGACAAAATTCGACACAATTATTGGCAATCCGCCTTATGTACGCTATCAGGATATTCCTGATTCAACAAAAAATAAATTTACCGCCGATATCTTTGACAAACGCAGCAATTTATATTTATTTTTTATTGAAAAATGTTTGCGGCATTTAAATAAAAACGGTGAAATTATTTTTATAACTCCGAGAGACTTCCTGAAGGCAACTTCCAGCAAGAAACTCAATGCCTTGCTCTACAACTCAGGCACGATCACCGATATAATTGACTTGGGCGATCAAAATATATTTGGCAGCCACACTCCGAATTGCTGTATATGGCGTTTTGAAAAAGACAATCTATCGCATCAAACAAATGATGGCAGAGAATTTATTTGCAGCGAAGGACAATTATTTTTTATTTCTGAAAAAGAAAGCTGCATTTTTAGCGATATATTTTACGTTAAGGTTGGAGCTGTAAGCGGTTGCGACGAATTATTTGACGACATGACACATGGCGATACCGATTTTATTTATTCTGAAACAATTGCATCCGGCAAAACACGACGCATGATTTTCAACGGTAAAAATGATGCTCTGCTGCCTCACAAAGAGCGCTTAATTAACAGAAAAATCAAAAATTTTTCTGAAAACAATTGGTGGGAATGGGGGCGTCTGCACTATCGTTCGGAGCATCCTCGCATTTATGTAAATTGTAAAACGCGGCGACAACAACCTTTTTTTCTCCATTCTTGCAATAATTATGACGGCTCTATTCTTGCCATATTTCCTCGCGATTCAAAAGCTGACATACAAATACTATGCAATTTGCTTAATTCTGTTGATTGGAATGAATTGGGTTTTATATGCGACGGACGTTTTATCTTTTCGCAGCGCAGCTTGGAAAATGCACTTCTGCCGACGATTTTTGCAAAATATATTCCACAGAAAAAAATATGAATTATTGTTGCTGCAAGCATAAAATTAAAAAGACATTATCACAAGGCAAATTCGACTTGCAGTAAATTTTAAACAAATTAATAAAGTATTTATGTCTGACTATATGCAGCTTTTCGCTCCATACGACCGTCGTCTTTTAGCGGAAATTCCGCTTGATGATTGGAAAACAGCCGAAAAGTATTTAGAGGATGCCGCGAATCTTCATGCTGCTAAAAATCCATTGCCAATTCATAAGCGCATTGCCATTTTAGAGAATTTAGTGGCGACAATACAGCGCGAAAAAGACAATCTTGCTTATACAGCGACCGAAGAAGGCGGCAAGCCGTGGAACGACACGATCGTTGAAATCAATCGTGCAATTCAAGGTATTAAATACGCAATAGCTGCGCTTTCAACAATGGGCGGTTCGGAAATTCCCATGGGACTCACACCGTCTGCCGAAGGCAAATTTGCAGTAACTTTTCGTGAGCCAATAGGACCAATTCTTGCGATAAGCGCATTCAATCATCCGATTAACCTGATTATACATCAAATAATTCCAGCAGTGGCAGCAGGGTGCCCGATTATAGTGAAGCCGGCTCTGACAACGCCTCGTTCGTGCTTGCGAATTGTAGAGCTTCTGCGCGAATCAGGGTTGCCTGAAGAATGGTGTCGCGCTATTGTATGCGAGAACGACATAACTGCACGTATGTCATCCGACTCGCGTCTTGCTTTTATGAATTTTATTGGTAGCGAGCGAGTGGGCTGGACGCTGCGCGCTGGACTCGCTCCGGGAGTTCGCTGTTCATTAGAGCATGGAGGCGCCGCGCCGGTAATTATAGATGAAACTGCCGACATTGCCATTATTGCACCATTACTTGCAAAAGGCGGTTTCTATCACGCCGGGCAAGTATGCGTTTCTGTTCAGAGGGTTTTTGCATTGCGTAATTCTGCTGCCGAGCTTGCCGAAGCGATTGCACAAGCGGGAAATTCATTTATTGTCGGCGATCCTCTTTCACCCCAAACAGATGTTGGTCCATTAATTACTTTAGACGCTCGCCAACGTGTAAGCAAATGGATTGATGATGGGGTTGTTTCAGGCGGCGCTATCATCGGAAAGGAAATGAACAATGTGCATAAATTACCCGAAACGTGCCTTGCACCTATCGTAATTTTCAATCCTTCCGAAGATGCTCGCATTTCTCGAGAAGAGATTTTTGGGCCGGCAATTGCAGTATATTCTTGCAATACGATGGAAGAGGCAGTATCACGCGCTAATAATGTGCGCTATGAGTTCCAAGCAGCAGTTTTTACAGAAAATTTGCGATTCGCTTTCGACGCATCAAAAAATTTAAAAGCAACGTCGGTAATCATCAATGATCATTCGGCTTTCCGCGTTGATTGGATGCCTTTCGGCGGCAGAGGTGTTTCAGGACAAGGAACAGGTGGCATTGGCTATACTTTGCATGATTACACTCAGGAGAAATTACTTGTATTTTCGATGTAATTTATTAACGGCATTCTATTTTACGGGCAGATTCAACGTTAAAAATCTATATGAATTATTGCACTATATTGAGCATAGAGTACACAAATCAAAGAAGTTACTTGGACGACTTGTTTCAGGTGTATCCGACCATCCCTGAAGAGACTAGAGATATTGATAAAGAACGTTGAGCGAAAATTGAGAAAGCATTTAAAAAACAAAACAATGATGCTTTAATCCGTGAACTTTTGAAACTTGATTTGTTTCCAATTAATGACCGCTACATTGCTTGTTTGAAACGAGATATTTCTTCCATTAAAGGAAATCCAATAACGATAAACCGAATTTCCGGACGATTGTATGGCATGGGTTTGGACAAGATTTTAAGCGTAGTAGCGAACCCAAAGAAACTAATCGCCAAATTGGACCATTTTTCAGGCGTTGGTTAAATTCAAAAGCATTAGGTATTCAACCTATTTAACTTGACGAATTTACTAAGAACAAAAAAGACGCAATCCTCAGCGGAAGCGATAAACAGTTTATGGACTTCGCAGCAAGCGAACTAAATTATAAACACCCGAAATGACTTGATTTTACAAGTCGTTTCAAAGATAAAAATGTAATTGGCGAAGCCAAATTTCTTACCGACTTTGGCGGACACTAAAACGCACAATTCAACGATGCAATTAGCACAGTTCTGGGTAAAATGTAAAAGCAGTTAAAATTGCTATTCTTGACGGGGTCTTGTACATCAAAGGGAAAAACAAAAGGTATAAAGACATTACCACAACTTACAAAGACCTTAACATAATGAGCAGTTTGGTACTGCGTGAATTTCTATATCAAATCTAAATTCTACGCAGTTACACTATCCAAATAAAAAATCAGAGCAGGAAATATTTGACAATATTCCCGATGTTGAATTGGTGCAAGTAAACGATAGTTGTAATGCGAATTTACTCATTCACCCAAACAATATAATTGCATTAAAACAACTCATTATTCAACACAATTTGGCGGGCAAAATAGATTTGATATACATTGATCCACCGTTTGCTACAAACAACACTTTCACAATTACAAACGGCAGAGCAAGCACAATCAGTAATTCAAAAAATGGAAACGTTGCTTATTTCGATACGTTGAAATGTTATGACTTCATTGAATTTATTCGTGGGCGATAAGTATTACCCAAAGCATTGCTTTCCAACAACGGCTCAATTTATTTACACATTGATTACAAAATAGGGCATTACGTAAAGATTGTAATGAACGAAATTTTCGGAGTTGAAAATTTCAGAAATTATATTACAAGCATAAAATGCAATCCTAAAAATTATGCAAGAAAAGGTTACGGAAATATCAAAGACTTGATTTTGTTTTATTCCAAATCCAACAACTTAATTTGTAATGAACCAAAAACACCATACACCGAAGAAGACAAAATAAAACTATTTCCTAAAATTGAAAAGGACGGCAGACGATATACAACAATTCCGCTTCACGCACCGGGCGAAACGCAAAATGGAAATACATCAAAAGCGTTCAAAGGAATTTTGCCACCCAAAGGCAGGCATTGGAGAAGCAATGTTGAAGTTTTAGAACAATGGGATAATGACGGTTTAATAGAATGGAGCGACAACGGAAATCCACGCAAGAAAATTTACTTTGACGAGCAAGAAGGAAAACGTATGCAAGACGTTTGGGAGTTCAAAGACCCGCAACATCTTGTTTACCCGAAAGAAAAAAAATCCTGACTTGTTGGACTTAATTGTAAAACTTCGTCTGATGAAAATAGCATTGTCCTTAAATACTTTGCAGGTTCTAAAACAACATTGAAAGCAGCACAAACCAATGGCAGACAATGGATTGGCATTGACCAATCGGACGAACAATAAAAGCGATTGCACAGAAATTAGACAGCGTAAAGGGCGACCTGTTTGTTTCAAAAACAAACTATCAATCTGTTTGTTTCAAAAATAAACTATCAATTATTGACAGAGAAGCGGCAGTAGAAACTTTATAATTTTATGATGTTTTTTTAAAATTTGGCATAGACCAAGCTCTTATGTCACATATTACAGTAAATTTGAATACTATGTGTTCGCACAGCGGTGATTTTATGAGTAATATTAAAATAATAACACTTATATCATAATATAGATTTTTTTATTCAATAACGGTGATGCAATGAGAAACACTTTTCAACATTTTACTTCCATATCTGCAATTTTGGCTCTATCGCTGCCAATAGCTGCACAAAATTTCAAATCTTCAACAAATGAACGAGTGATCAGCCGCTCTGCTCAGAATGTTCTAGTTAAAACAGACAAGGATATTATTGTTGCTCCCAATAATATACCTCTCGCCAAAGATGAGACAATGCCTATTATTAGTCCTAAAAGCACATCAATGCAACACGGAAAAAACAAAACTGACGCCGTTCAAAAAATTATGGAAGAGCCGCCCGGCGCCAGAGTTGGATATACATATTATGATTTTCAAACCAACGGCACAATTCAAAGACGATTAGTTTATACTCCAGAGTCAGATGCGCCCAATGCTGAAAAATACGTACAAATGGTTTGGATGGCGTCATTGGATAGTTCAAGAACATCGGCTCAATCAGGGCAGCCAGGGACGCCTGGGTTAAATGACAAACGCGGCGGACACTATGCAGTAATGAATGTAAGCGACCCAGACAACCCTGTGAACGATTTAAACGAGTGGAAGAAAGTTGATGGGACTACTCGGACCGGCTGGCCTTCGGCGGTTCGCTTCCAAGATGTTTCAAAAGGCATTGGCTATATGGCTCATGCGCCCGTTAATTACTGGAACAATGGCGGTTTTGGCAATTCTCCTTTTTCCACATTCCCGGGAATTGCAGCCGATGGCAATACTGCTTGGCCGCGACTTGCTTCCGATGGAAAAGATTATCTGCACACAATCTATAATACAAATACCAATGCCGATAATTCCGGCACTAACAATTTGGCATATCGTCGCTCAACAGATCGCGGCAAGACATGGTCGGAAGAAAAATATTTTACAGGTTCAGCTGCTGAAGGTGGACAATCTCAGGTTGGCGCTGGCGGCGACACATATTCTATTGCCGCTAACGGATCCACAGTTGTGGCAATGTATTTAGATAACTCTTTGATTATTGCATTCCGCAAATCTACCGACTATGGAGAGACATGGACTGGACCTTTCGCTGTATCAAATCCAACATATACAAATTTAGACACAGTTGATATAGCCGGCTCCGACAGCGTAGCCATTCACACCGACACGGTGGTGTCGGGCGGTAGTCAATTTGATGTTATTGTAGATAATGAAGGCAAGGCAAATTTTGTGTATAATGAAATGCTAACTTATGTTGTCAAAAAAGCGGTGAAGAAAGGTTCTACTTTGCAGGCTGCCGGCGGCACCATCTACGATATGAATGATTTATCTGCTTATCGTGATAATAATCTTGGTTTTAGATTCTGGCGTGAAGGTGACGACAAGATTTATTTAATTGCTCCGCCTGCCGGTGGGAATTTTAGTGGCGATGGAGAGATTGTAAGCCGCAGACGTTTTTCAGGTCTTTGCCGCTATCCTCAGCTTGGTCTTGATGCTGACAATAAAGTTTATCTTTCGTATTGTTCTCCAAAGTCCGGTGATATGACGGATATTATGATTGACAATTCCAATCCTCGCGACGGCATTGCTGATATTACCGTAAAAGGTTTGTTCGGGCATATCTATCTGACGCATGCCGATGCAACGCGCTCTGTATGGTCGGCGCCTAAAAATATTACGCCCGATGGCGCTGACTGCATCTTCCCTTCTTTGTGCAATGACGTTGCAAACGGAAGAATGTATCTTGCTTATGTTGCCGACCGAGTTCCGGGCGACTGTGTCAGCAATCCTGAAACTCCCCTTTCTCAAACGGGAGTATATTTTCTTGCATATCCCACATCTCAGCTGAATCCGCTTGTGGGTGTGCAGGAACAATACAACCCTATTGCCGGCGTTGATGTGTCAATACAGCCCAACCCAATGACAAATTCTGCCTCTGTGATTTTGAATGCTTCTCAAAGCATGAATATTACAATTAGCATTCATAATTCGCTTGGTTTAATTGTGGAAAAGAAATCTATTATAATTCACGAGGGTAACAACTATATCAATCTTAACACTTCAGATTTTGCTGCAGGAACTTATTATTATACTTTGATGAATGGAAAAGAAATCACAGTCAAAATGTTTTCAGTCATTCGATAAGTTAATAAACCTCCGAAAAAGGCCGTGTGGATTTAATGCTATGCGGCTTTTCTATTTTTTACCAATAGCGTCCTAAACGTTTATAGAAAGAGGGCAAATTAAGTAACTCTAATTATCTTAGAGGTTGAACAACAAAATT
>JBDHXA010000085.1:0-11710 GCA_039810485.1 Chlorobiota bacterium
AATGCAGACAATGCAATGACGGAGCCGAAAAAAGCAGAAACAATGCGTTTCATAATGCTAATCCTTTGTGATAAAAAACATTGAATATTACTTTTCACAACATTATATTTAGAGTTGATTTCGGCAATATTTAGACAATATGTTTTATGTAGTGAAGGTAATTATTTCAACAAGGAAATATCTTACATGCATTCATACTATTCTTCGTCACCTTCTTCAGTAAGAATATATTTTGCAACCGATATCTCTCTTATTTATTTGCGGCTATTAAATTAGTACGGCAATATCATGAGCGCGCAAATGATACCGTCATTGTCGGAATGGAACATTAAGATAGAACCAAACATTCTCATGCTCAAACAATTTGCTAATGCGCGACAGATGTCGTGTTCATTCACATCAAAATCGAATAAGCGTTTACAATTATCACCACAAAGAAATCTCACCTATTTGTTTCGGCACATTGGATTTGCTTGATTGCAACAAATAAATATTCTAGATGAGCATTAATAAAAATGCGCCATTTCCGCCTTCTCGTTGGCTTTTTGCGCAATATTTTATTTTGCAATACGCTACTCTGCTTAAAGCAAATATTGTATAATTGTTTTAGGCAAGACTGAGTATGTAAAATTAAGGAGGGGTGTTCCAATAAAACTACGTATAGCTACGTATTTTTTGATTCTTTATCGTTTTTCTAAAAAACTACACTGCAAGGCAGATATGCTGAAGATTTTGACTTTCAGATTGCTTTTTTATGAGCATTCAATAGTTAGTTATACATGTTCGGATATTTTTTTCGTAAGTATCAAATTAAAAACCATAGTGTTACAAAGATATTTTGCAAGCAGAGTACAACATATATTTCTGTAGAATCGTACAATAAATTTCAACAACACTATTACATAAACGATGATTTATTTTAACTAACTTCGAAAACAGCCAATAGTTATAAAATACATTTTACAAATGAAAATTATTGGTTAAAAGGGAAAATCCTGCATATTTAGATATTATTATTCTAAACTCATTTCTTCGGTAAGAACATATTTTTCCACCGGCTTGCCACCAATTATATGCTGTTGCAGAATTTGTTCGAGAACTTCCGGTGTGCATGAGTGATACCAGACATTATCAGGATGAACAACTGCAATAGGCCCGGCAATGCAGATGCGCAAGCAATTGGCTTTTGTTCTATAGATGCCCTGTTCTTCCAAGCCAAGTTCAGCTATGCGTTTTTTCAGATATTCCCACGAAGCAATACCGGCTTCTTTGCTGCAACATTTTGGAGTTGTTTGGTCGCAACATAGAAAAATATGCCGTTTAATGCTTGAAATATGATGTTTTGCCGCTTTCTCGCGGGCTTTTTTAAGAGAATGTTGAGTAGTCATTATTAAAATTTTACTATAAGAAAGTACAAAATACAATAGGTTAGAAAAACGTTTTAATTGAACTGCGGCTCATCAATCGCCATATAGCAAATATTTCTGCCTCAACTTTCGAAATTCAATCTCGCCTTCGACGGCTATTTTCAAAATTTTCTCAGGATTTTCTCCATTTATCAGCGCATCGCACAATTTATTGTCAGCAAGTGCTTTACGCAGCATTGAGTCGTTTTTTCGCAGATTTTGGTCAATTGCAGGCAATAATGGCCGTAAAGCGGCAAGCAGCATAATGCCCGCTGAAAAATATCGTTGCTGCCCGCTTCCGGGTGCAAGCATAATGCCAGTGCAAATTTGCCCTGAAAAAGCGCCTTTTTCCGGCAGAAAACGCACTTTCGCAGTTTTGCATGGCAATTTCAGATCATCAATCTTAGAGATTATTTCTGCTCCCAATGCATCAGGTCTGCCAAGAAAGCGAAAAGGTAGGGCAGTTCCAATGCCAATGCTGACGCCGCCCGCCTCGCCGAGCAGTCCTGTGATGGCCATTGCGCGAATAGTTTCGGGCGAGGGTACGTTGGGCGATGTGGGGAGCCACGCCAAGCTGATGTTTTCCCAAGTCATAAAGCGTTTCCAGCCGGTCATGGGAACAACCGTTAGCCGTACTTTTTTCTTCGAAGGTAGCCAATTTTCGCCGTTCATCATCAATGCCAGCTCGCCAATTGTGCAGCCATGAATATAGGGAATAGGCAAAGGAGCAACAAAAGAAAGGAGAGACGTATCAGCAGGCGAACCGTCTACCAACATTCCACCAAGCGGATTCGGACGGTCGAGCACAACTATTTGCTTATTGTACTCGGCGCAGGCATCCATAACATTGCGCATCGTAGCTGCAAAAGTATAGGAGCGCAGTCCAACATCCTGAATATCAGCCACGACGATATCACATCCGGACAGCATTTCGGCAGTCGGTCGCCTATATTTTCCATATAGTGAAATTATAGGAATTCTGTCGAGTGTATCGTTTGATACAGCATTTCCCGCCGTTATAGCAGCATCAAAACCATGTTCGGGCGTAAAAACAGAAACCAAATGAAAAGAAGTTGCCGTTCGAAATATGTCAAATGAAGAGAGAAGATCGGAAGCGCGACCGGCTGAATTTGTAAGCAAAGCCACTCTTTTACCGACAATTCCCTTAAAATTTTCTGAAATGAGATTATCTAAACCCAATCGGAAGTTTTCGGGTGCAGCAGGCGTGGGTGGTATTTGCGAAAACCGAACCGATGACGAGCATCCGCCAAAGAGCAGCGCTCCAGCCACAATAAGCAATCGCAGGGCGGTCATTGTTCTTTGAATAGGGTTTCGAGAGCATTTCTCGCGGCAAACTGCTCCGCTTCTTTTTTACTTTTTCCTACGCCTACACCCACTTCGGCGCCATCGAGAGTTACTGCCACAGTAAAAGTTCGCTCATGCGCAGGGCCGGACTCCTCGCGCACAATATAGCGCGGCGATTCATGTCCTTGAGATTGCACTTTTTCCAACAAACGGCTCTTGTAGTTGGCATCATGCAAAGTCGATTCATTCAATATGGGAATGAGTGTGCGAAGTATAAAATCTTTTGCCGCTTGAATGCCAGAATCAAGATAAACAGCGGCAATAATAGCTTCCAATGCGTCGGCCAAAATTGTTTCATTACCCTTTTGCAGCGATTGATTGGCGCTGAAGCTTACTTGAATAAATTCTTCGAGATGCAATGTGCGCGCACAAAGAGCTAAGGAGCGTTTATTTACAAGCCAAGAGCGCATTTTAGTCAAATCACCTTCGTGATTCTCGCGATAATGATAAAAAAGGTATTCTGCCACAATCATTCCAAGAATAGCGTCGCCTAGAAATTCCATGCGCTCATTAGCTATTGCTTTGCCTTGAAGCTGCGGCAGCATCGAGCGATGTATCAGCGCTTGTTCAAAAATGGCTGCATTACGTACCGAAATTTCCAATCGTTTTTCTAAAGCTGTCTTTTTCTTGTCGCTCAAAAAACCGATCACGGGAAATTGCAACGCATCAACTTTCGATTTGCGTCGCGCTACACGCAAAAAGTTATCGTAAATCTGACCAAGTATTTCTTTTACATCCACAATAAATTCAGCAGTATTGGCCGTTATTTTAAGCGTAATTTATAAAAAACGGTCAGCGAGAGCGCCGACCGTGTGAAATATTGTCTTATAGCTTTATAAATATTCGAGCTGTTATTCGAGAGCGCATCAATGCATCAGACAATTTCGAGGAAAATCATCAGCAATACATCATTAGTAATATTTACTTTTTATTCTTGAGCCCACTCCGAAAAGGTATTTTATAAAAATTGCAGACGAAAGATTCGCTGTTTTTCAAAAAAACATCTCTTCTAAGAGCTAAAAAAGTCGCTTTTTTGCCGTTTTTCTCTTATAAAACGAGTAAAAACTGTACATTTTCACCATGTTTTCTTTGATTTGAAATATATCCGACTTTTCGGAGTGGGCTCATTCTTCAAATTTCTTAAAGCAAATTGTGGCATTGTGTCCGCCGAATCCAAAAGTATTACTCAAAACGGCATTGAGCTCGCGCTTCACCGGCTCATTAGGCGCATAGAACAAATCACAATCAGGATCGGGCGTTGTGTAGTTGATAGTAGGCGGCGCAGTAGAATGGACTATCGCCATCACAGAGGCAATCGCCTCAACCGCTCCGGCCGCTCCCAATAAATGACCGGTCATTGATTTTGTCGAGCTGACAATGAGTTTTTGCGTATGATCGCCAAACACGGTCTTAATAGCCGCAGATTCGTTGCGGTCGTTAAATGGTGTTGACGTGCCGTGAGCATTGATATACCCAATATCTTGCGGCTGCAATTTTGCGTCCTGAATAGCCAATTGCATGGAGCGCACTGCTCCTTCGCCGCCTTCGGCCGGCTGTGTGATATGATAGGCGTCGTCGGTCAGACCAAATCCTGCAGCTTCGGCATAAATTTTTGAGGCTCCGCGTTTTACGGCATGTTCGTATGTTTCGAGCATTAATATTCCCGAGCCTTCTCCCATGACGAAGCCGTCGCGTCCGGCATCAAACGGGCGGCTTGCTGTTTCGGGCGAATCGTTGCGGCGCGATAGAGCTTTCATAGCGTTAAATCCGCCAATACCCATCGGCGTTATCACTGCTTCGCTTCCTCCAACTAGCATCACATCGGCATCGCCGCGCTGCAATAGCATGATTGCATCGGCAAGAGCATGCGAGCTTGTGGCGCAGGCAGAAACTGTAGCATAGTTTGGCCCCTTCAAGCCCCAGCGTATTGCAGTATATCCGGCTGCAATGTCTGCAATTATCATTGGCACAAAAAACGGAGAAATGCGGTCGGGGATGCCATCTCTGGCAATG
This sequence comes from Chlorobiota bacterium, assembly GCA_039810485.1. Lineage (GTDB taxonomy): Bacteria > Bacteroidota > Ignavibacteria > Kapaibacteriales > UBA961 > JADZAA01. The sequence goes on from JBDHXA010000085.1 coordinate 4,785, forward strand.
AGATTATTCTGCTGATGGTAATGCGTCCACATACCACCGATCCCCGAGCCAATAATTACGCCAACGCGATTGCGGTCAACGAGCTCAAAATTAATTCCTGAATCGGCTACGGCCATTTCCGAAGCAGACATGGCGAGCTGTGTAAACAAATCCATGCGCTGCACTTCTTTTCGGCTGATGTGAAGCAATGGATCGTAATTCTTAACTTCGCAGGCAAAAGTTGTGTCGAACTTAGAAGCGTCAAAACGGGTTATTGGTCCGCCTCCGGAGCGGGCATTCATCATGCCTTCCCAAAACTCAGTCAGATTATTGCCAATAGGGACAACTGCGCCCATTCCAGTAACGACAATGCGCGGGAAATCATATCGGGCCATAGGAATTATGTAATTGCGGTTATCGAAAAAATACAAAACTGGCGGCAGAAATGCCATTATTCTGCCGCCTAAACCACCTTAGAACCCTAATTTTATGCGTGAGATTCAATATATGAAACTGCGTCGCCGACAGTTTGAATTTTTTCTGCGTCTGAGTCCTCAATCGTAAAATTAAAAGCGCGCTCGAACTCCATAATCAACTCGACTGTATCAAGTGAATCTGCGCCAAGGTCGTTGGTAAATGAAGCAGAGTCGGTTATCTGCGACTCTTCTACGCCGAGTTTATTTACAATAATTTCCCGCACTTTTTGGGCTGTTGCCGACATGAGAGTTCCTTTTTGGATTATACAATGAAAATATAAGGTGCAAAAATACAAAACTGCTTTGTAATAAGAGAATAACCTCTAAAACAATAGAAATGCCTTTTGTTCTGAAAAGATGCTACATGGCCATGCCGCCATCTACGCTTAGTATTTGTCCGGTAATATAAGAACTTGCCGAAGATGCAAAAAAAGCGACTGCCGAGGCAATTTCATCAACCGAACCGGCGCGTTTTAATGGAATGACATTTAGAAAGCCGGCGCGCTGTTCCTCGCTAAGTTTTAAAGTCATATCAGTTTCCACGTAGCCGGGTGCCACGCAATTCACCAATATGTTGCGTGAGGCAAATTCTTTTGCCAACGATTTCGTAAAACCAATCAAACCTGCTTTGGAAGCTGCATAATTTGCCTGACCAGCATTGCCTGTAATTCCAACCACCGAAGCAATGTTAATAATTCTTCCGCTGCGCTGCGACATCATAGGGCGGCATACCGCCTTTGAACAAAGAAATGCGCCTTTCAGATTTGCATTCATAACATCGTCCCAATCTTTCTCGCTCATGCGCATCATCAGCGTATCTTTGGTAATACCGGCATTATTTACTAAAATATCAACACGACCAGATTCTTTAATCACAGATTCTATAAGATCTTTCACCGATTGTTCGGATGTTACATCCGCTTGTATAAATCTTACTGTCAAACCTGATGCAGATAGTTCATCGGCAAGGACTTGGGCACGTTCTGCGCCGGAATTATATGTGCCGTACACAGAGGCGCCTTCAGCCGCCAATCTTCGCACTATCCCTTCGCCAATACCGCGCGATCCACCGGTTACTATCGCTGTCTTTCCGTCTAAATGAAACATAAATTAGTGGTTAGAAATTAATTCTTAATTCTTAATTCGTAATTCTTAATTCATTCAAGCGTGCCTTCACATCATCAGCATCGTCAATTCCTTTTATAACAACGTTTTGCAAAGTTCTTTTTGTCAGTCCCTGCAATACTTTTCCGGGGCCAATTTCTACAAATTCTTCTATGCCGTCGGATTTCATTTGTGCAAGTGTTTGCGCCCAGCGTACAGGTGATGTCAATTGTTCGATTAGCCTATTTCGCAAAGCGTCTCCTTTTCTTTCCGGCAACGCTGTTACATTGCAATAAACATCAATTGTTGCGTCGGCAAATTCAACTTTTTGTAATTCTTTGGCAAGTTCGCTTTGCGCCGACTTCATTAAAGGAGAATGAAAAGCACCGCTCACAGGCAGTTCTGCCGCCATTCGAGCTCCTGCTTCTTTGAATCGTGCAAGATTATTTCGCACTGCGCTGGCAGTGCCGGAAATAACTATTTGACCTGGAGAATTGAAATTTGCAGCAACAACAATGCCTTCTTTTTCTGACATATCAGAGCAGAGTGCTATTACTTTTTCATCTTCAAGCCCTATTATTGCCGCCATTGCTCCCGGTTCAGTTTCACCGGCGGCAAACATGAGTTTTCCGCGAAGTGCAACAAGCCGCAAAGCATCCTCAAATTTCAGAACGCCAGCGGCAAACAAGGCTGAATACTCGCCAAGCGAATGACCTGCAACGGCGTCATACGCTGCATGATCTCCAAGAGCAGCTAATATTGCAGCTTCATGCACAAATAATGCCGGCTGAGTATAGCGAGTTTCTTTAAGGGTATCGGCTGGTCCGTCAAAACATAACGAACTTAACGAAAAGCCAAGAATGTCGTCAGCGCGACGAATAATATCAGCGGAATTAGAGAACTCGTCATATATCGAGCGCATCATGCCAACATATTGCGAGCCCTGACCTGCAAAGAGCAATGCTGTTTTCATTTTTTACAGAGTTTGAGGAGCGTCGAGCGCCCAGCGAATTAAAATGCTGCCCCAAGTAAATCCTGCGCCGAAGCTGGACAGAACCAAAGAGTCGCCTTTATGAAGTTTTCCATCGTGATAAAGCTCGGAAATGCAAATAGGTATGGTGCCGGCTGTTGTATTGCCGTACTTGTCAATATTGACAATTACTTTATCTTTCGGCAGCCCCATGCGGTTTGCAGTGGCGTCAATTATGCGCAAATTTGCCTGATGAGGTACCAACCATGCAATATCATCGGCTGTGAGATTATTGCGCTCCATAATTTGCGCCGAAACCTCAGCCATACCGATAACGGCAGATTTGAATACGGCTTTACCATCTTGAATTACATAATGCTCTTTATTTGTAACAGTTTCTATTGTTGGCGGCTTTTTGCTGCCGCCGGCAGGCATATACAAATGGTCGCCTCCGGCGCCGTCCATGCAAAGTATTGCATCTTGCAAGCCAAGCGAATCATCTTCGGTTGCCTCAAGCAATAGAACGCCGCCGCCATCGCCAAACAATACAACTGTAGCCCTATCTTCAGGGTTGAGAATCGAGCTCATTTTATCGGCGCCGCAAACCAAAACGCGCTTTGCACCGCCCGCTTCAATCATTTTTGCGGCAGTAAAGAGGGCATACAGATAGCCAGAGCAGGCGGCAGACAAATCGAATCCCCAAGCATTTTTCAATCCAATCTTGCGCTGCACATTCGCTGCGGTAGAAGGAAAGAACTGATCGGGAGTAACTGTTGCAACAATAAGAAAATCTATATCTTCCGGTGATATTCCGCGCTGTTCCAAACATTCATTTGCCGCTGGGACGATGAGATCGGACGTGCATCCGTTTTTCAAAAAGCGTCGCTCTCTAATTCCTGTTCTTGTGCGAATCCATTCATCGCTGGTATCGAGAATTTGCTCGAAATATGAGTTTGGTATGACGTCTGGCGGCAGATAATGCGCCGCGGCGGTAATTGCTGCTTTCATTTATTGCTTTGCTGATTGTGCAGATGATGAAACTGCGTTTAACGATCGCTCAATTGTTTTGTTGATGTCTTTTTGCACTACTTCCACGGCGCGAATCAGCATATTTTGCAATGCCTTCGGCGAAGATTTTCCGTGACCTATGATTACTACGCCATTCACTCCAAGCAATGGAATTCCCCCGTATTCCTGATAGTCAAGCTCTTTAAAAATGGCCTTGAGAGGCATCGCGGCAAGAGCAATTGCTGCTTTATGCAAGAAACTTTTCTCAGAATAGGCGCGAAGCTTCGCTTTGAGCATTGACATAACGCTTTCGGCGAATTTCAGTATAATATTGCCTGTAAATCCGTCGCATATCACCACATCGGCAACGCCATGCAATATGTCGCGCCCCTCAATATTTCCAATAAAATTCAGCGAGCTGTCTTCGAGAAGGTCGTAAGTTTGCAACACCGCTTCCGTTCCTTTTGTGCGCTCTTCGCCTATGTTCAGCAAGCCGACGCGAGGGTTTTCGACGCCTAAAATTTGCGTGCTATATGCGCTTCCCATCACGGCAAATTCGTAAAGATGACGCGGTTTCGACTCGATATTAGCTCCAACATCGAGCACTAATGCCGTCCGCCCTTTTTGCGTTGTAGGCATAAAGGTGCCAATTGTCGGGCGGCTGACTCCTTTTATGCGTCCGAGGACAAGAGTGGCTGTCGACATTATAGCTCCGGTGTTTCCAGCAGAGACAAAAGCATCGGCATAGCCGTTTGCATGAAGCTCTACGCCACGATACAACGAAGAATTGCGCTTTCTCTTCACCACCGACGACGGCTCATCATTCATCGTAACGACATCGTCGGCATTCACAATACTATAGTTTAGACCGGTTGTATCGAATTGACCTAGCGCAGGGCGAAGCTGCTTTTCTTTGCCGATAAATATAATTTCAATTGGAGTAGAGCGCGAAATTAATTTAGCGGCTGCAATAGCGCCTTGAATTTCATTTTGAGGAGCAAAATCACCGCCCATTGCATCAAGCGCAATACGCACTGGCCTTGTCATATAACTATCCTGCCAAAATATTGTGCGAATAACGAGGTGTGTGTATACTCGTGCGGGAACATTAGATGTGTTTGAAAATGTCTGATATACAGAATCATCCTATTCACGAATACAATGCAAGGAAACTATCCGAAACAATAGGAAACAGCTGACAGAAGTACAGCAAAGCGTAAAACCCGGTGCAGCCATCAGCCAAACCGGGCGATAAAAAACTTTAGGCAACTTTTGTAAGTATCTGCCGACGGTTGTAATAGCCGCATGAAGGGCAGGCGGTGTGCATCAATTTCATTTCACCGCAATTATCACATGCTGCAACGCTCGGCGCTGTTGCTTTATAATGTGTGCGTCGTTTGTCGCGACGAGTTTTCGAGTGGCGTCGTTTTGGATTTGGCATGATAGTGTACAGTTAATTTTGTGAATCAAAAGAAATATTTTTCAAAGCAGACCATCGCTCATTTTTTATGCTTTCAGATTGCTCTCCGTCGGCTGAAAGCTCTGGGTGCAACTCATTAAAAGACATTCCACGATACTTTGGGCTTATAGCTTTCATCGGCAAATGAACTGCTAATTCCTGCTGCACTTCTTCTGTAAGGTTTATATACTTGTCATCTTCTCTAAGAAGAATTATCGAGTCGTCACTCAATTCATCGTCGCCTACAACGGCAACAACATGAATTGAGGCTTGAATTGTCTCGGCAAACTCCTCGAGCGACAAGTCGCAGACCATTACTGCATCTGACGAAGCAATTCCTTGAATAATATAGCGATTGCCTGTCTTTAAAACAGTTCCCGACACTTTTACAGCGTCGCGAAAAACCGGCAGAATATTATCTATATTTTTCGTTTGCTCTTCTATAGCAAACGCGCTTTCTCCGTCTTCTAAATTTTGTATAGCCAGTTTTAACATAGCAAAACCGGATATTAATTTACAAATGAACTCCAAATATACAAAAAATATAGAGTTCCATCGTCAGAAATTCTAATATTTATGGCTATTTCTGTTCAATTATTATTTTCTTGTTCAAGAACGAGGCGATTTATAATTCTTGCAGCATTTTTTTTGCACGCGCTATATATGCGCTTTTTGGAAAGACATTTATAAGTCGCTGATAGGCAGATTTTGCTGAAGAAACATCGCCTTTACGATAATAGCTCTCCGCTATCATTAGTTGTGCGTCAGGCAATTTGGACGATGATTTTAGCACATTTACTTTCTGGAAATTCTTTATAGCTTCATCGTATTTGCCCAGCCCGTAATTTGATTCGCCAAGCCAATAATAGCAGCCCGATTGAGTTTCGAGGTTCTTATCGTTTTGCAGGGTTTGCTGAAGCAATGGTATTGCTTCTTCATATTTTTTCTTAGAAATTAAATTCATTGCCTCAATATATTGCGATGTGCGATGCGCGCTTTGCTCTGCTGGCGTATCTGTATTTGCCTGTTTTTTGTCGTTTTTTATACTTAACGACTCTTTCGTCGAAGGGGATATTTTTGCCGAATTTTCTTCTGCTTTCTCTCTCGCCTTCTTTTTTCCACCATCGGGAAGTATAATATTTTCTTCCGTTTCCCTGCGGCTTATGCTTTTGTGCTGTTTTTCCTGTGTTTCTTTGACCTGAGAAGGCACTGCAATTCGCATATCCTGCTTTTTGACATTATTTGATATTGCCTCAACGCTTAGCTTCAAATCATCAACGCTGCGTTTAATTTCCGAAATTTCCTTTCTCAAATCTTCATTTGTTATGTTTTGCTCCTGCTGTCTGCCTTCAATTGTTTGAAGTTGATTGCGCAATGTGAGAAGCTTTCTCTTAGTTTGCATATCAGGTCTTTTGTCATTTGAAACAGAAGCGTTATCATCCGACACTGAAGACGCTTTATCTGTCTGGATCGCCTCTTCACTTTTTGCAGTCGGCTGGCTTAGAATTTCAAGAGGCGGCAAACCTTTCTTTGCATTGGTTTGAGTTGGATTTGCCGTTTTCAGTGTTGATGGCATTGCAGCTGACGGTTTCGCAATGCGGCTCATCATCTCAAGCAGAGGCGGCAGCGGCTTTTCTTGAGTTAGTGCAACAGATATTGCAGCTAAGTGAAGCGCGATATGAAGCAGATACAAACGATATTTTACACAATTCAACATTACAAAAGGCGAATATTCTACAAGCGAATGCTTACAACAAACTGTTTTATGCCAAATTATACCATCACCTAACTAATAAACAGTAATAGTCAATGATTATGCCAAGATATGAGGCATTAAATCCAAATATATTTTGAATCAATCCTGTCCTAAACGATTTTTATAGTTGCTCCCCTATCTTGTAGATATTAGCTTTCAAGAGGTAAAACTGCT
>JBDHXA010000086.1:0-11653 GCA_039810485.1 Chlorobiota bacterium
CATATTGTGCTCCGATTGTGATAAACTCGTCGCTGGGTTGTTGCACTATGACACTTAACCCAACTTTTTATTTATTTTATCCGTTGCACTTCACTATTGAATCTGCGAATGTATTTTTCACTAAATAATCATTTGAAAAATTTTATGTTATTACCGGTTCTCTTATCTCCTTCGTTGCTATCGGCCAATTTTGCAAATCTTGAACGTGATATTCGCACTCTTGAACAAGCGGGCGCAGATGTTCTTCATATTGATGTGATGGACGGACATTTTGTTCCTAATATAACCATTGGCCCTCCTGTTGTAGCTTCTCTGCGAGCAGTCACGACTTTGCCATTCGATTGTCATTTGATGATAGAAAAACCGGATAACTACATACCTGCATTTGCCGAAGCCGGAGCTGATTGGATTTCTATTCATCAGGAAGTTTCCCCGCATTTGCATCGTTCTCTTTCGCTGATAAAAAGTTTTGGCAAGAAATCTGGCATTGTGCTTAATCCGACTACTCCCGTCGAGCTATGCTTCGATGCTGCAGAATATGCCGATTTTATTCTGCTTATGTCTGTAAACCCAGGATTTGGCGGACAAAAATTAATAGCGTCTTTTTATCATCGCGCCGAAAAGCTACGGACATTTTTAGATACCAATGGACTGGAAAATATTGGAATCGAAGTTGACGGAGGTATTAAGATTGACAATGCAGCACAAGCCGTTAGAGCGGGTGCCAATATTATAGTGAGCGGCTCTGGTCTGTTTTCGGGCGATATACATAAAAATATGAGGCAGATACGAGTAGCAATAACACGCCATGAGCATTAGTTCGATCATGCGAGCATTGCTTTATGATTTATCTCTAACAAACAACTCCCAGCAAATTTTAGCTGCTTCTTGTGGCGATATTTCGCGAATATCTTTTGCGGCAATGATAGTGCGATGCGGTGAATTATAAGGCGCCCACGGCAAGACATTTGGATTGTTTTGCACAAAAAAAGCAACGCATGGAGTTTTCCAAGCAGACGCCAAATGCACAACTGACGTGTCGGGTGTCACAATGCCGTCGCAAAGAGAAAGGAGCGTTGCAAATCTATGAAATGAATCAGATTCCGGAGCAGGTTCGGCTTGTGTAGCAGCAGCAATATTCATAAGTGAAGCGCGGTGTGCCGGTAGTGAAAATCCAATAATTCTTACACCAGACATTTTTTGTTTTAGATGTTGAATCAATTCTATCCAATGTTGCTCGCTCCACATTCGGTTTTCGGCAGAACTTGAAATATTTATTCCAAGCAAAAATTGATCTTGTTTTTTTGACAAAATAACTGAGGCGCTTTGTTTGTCTTCCTGCGAAATGGCATATTCCAAATCAAGTGAAATTACTTTCGGATTGATGTCGAAAGGGAGAAGCAATTGTGCGATGCGTTCAACAATATGAAAACGTGACGAATCTAAAAGCGGAACAATATGCGAATAAACTGCGGCATTGCTTTTTTCTATTCCTACGGCATATAGCGCTCTGCAGTTGCGAGTAATGACGGTGGAAGTTGTTGAAGCATTATCCATTAGATCAACTGCCACATCATAGCGGCGCTTACGAAGATCTTTGATTAGTGGTATTATTGTTTTGGGATTCTTAGAATATAGCAGAGCGTCGTTAATGTAGTTTCCGAGAGCATGCCGAATGTCATAATTTGCATCTCCCAGCAAAATGTCAATTTTTGCATTTGGAAATTTTGTTCTTAGCGCTCTTATTACAGGCATCGAAATCAGCGCGTCGCCTATTTTATCTTGACGAAGCAACAACACCGAAGGATTGTTTCCAAGAGGCAGTGCAGGGGAAGGATTATCAACGAAAATGCTCTGTCCGTGGCGTGAAAAACTTCGTGTTAGAAGTCGTCGCGCAGCCATTTCGATGCGCTTAGTCAGAGAATCGCCGCGCGACGTCATAAATAATGCTCAAGTTATTTTGCCAATGCCGAACTGCGTCGTTCACGAATCACAGTTACTCTTATTTGTCCGGGATATTCCATTTCGCTCTCAATGCGGGCTGCTAAATCGTGAGCAAGGTTATCGGCGCGCAGATCGTCTATGTGTTCTGGTTCTACAATGACTCGCACCTCGCGTCCTGCCTGAATGGCAAATGCTTTTGTAACTCCTGTAAAACTATATGCAAGCTCTTCGAGTTTTTCTAGCCTCTTGATATAGTTTTCAATTGACTCACGGCGCGCACCCGGGCGAGCGCCGCTGATAGAGTCGGCGGCTTGCACTATTATGGCAATAGGCGTTTCCAATTCAATGTCTTCGTGATGCGCTCCGACGGCATTGCAAACTATATGCTGCTCTTTATAGCGTTTGCAAAGCTCAAATCCAAGCAAGGCATGAGGTCCTTCCATTTCGCGATCTACGCATTTGCCAATATCGTGGAGCAATCCTGCGCGTTTGGCATGATTAATATCAAGACCAAGTTCCGAAGCCATAATACCGCATAGAAAAGCGACTTCAATAGAATGGCTTAGCAAGTTCTGACCATAGCTTGAGCGATATTTCATCTTGCCAACCAACCTCACAAGTTCTGGGTGCATATTGTGAATACTCAGTTCAAGAAGCGCATTCTCACCAACGCGGATCATCTCATCGGTGAGTTCTTTGCGCGTTTTGTCTACAATTTCTTCGATTCGCGTTGGATGGATTCGTCCGTCTGCCATTAAGCGTTCAAGAGAAATTTTGGCAACTTCGCGTCGAAATGGATCAAATCCGGATACAACAACAGCTTCCGGCGTGTCGTCAATGATAAGATCAATGCCGGTTGCAGCTTCAAAAGCGCGAATATTTCGTCCTTCGCGCCCAATAATGCGCCCCTTCATTTCTTCGCTTGATAGAGTTACGACTGAAACTGTTGTTTCTACTGAATGGTCGCTCGCTGTGCGTTGAATTGCTTGTATGATAATGCGCTGGGCTTCTTTTTTTGCATTTATTTTAGCTTCGTCGCGGGTGTCTTTTACTAATTGGGCGGCTTCTTCGCGGGCAGCATTAAGCATATTCTCCATTAAATATTTTTTTGCATCTTCTCGCGACATGCCTGTAATGCGTTCGAGGCGAGAGGTTTGTTCGGACGCTAATGCTTCAATATCTTGCTGACGCTTTTTTAGTGTGTTCTCCAAATCTCGAAGCGATTCTTGCCTTTTTTCTTGATCTTTTTCGAATTGTTGCAGAGTTTTTTCTTTTTGTGAAGTTCGCTCTTCGCGTTTAGCAATATTTTCATCGCGTTGATTGAGCTGGCGCTCTTGTGTCTGCATTTTGTTTCGTTTTGCTTGAGCATCCGATTCAAATTCTTGTTTTCGCTTATGCCATTCTTCTTTTGCCTCGAGCATCTTTTCTTTTTTTATTGCTTTAGCTTCTTTGTCGGCATCTTCAAGCAAAATAGTTTTGCGTTGTTCGGCATCTGCAATCTTAGCAGCAGCGGCTTTATTGCCTGCATAGTTGGCCAATATCCATCCTCCGGCGCAGCCAAGCAATAATCCTGCAATACTAAGTATGACAATCATTATTTCACTCATGGTAATTCCTTATGTTATAGGCGTAGATTAGGAAATATCTCTATAATTTATTGTTGCAATCATTATTTGGCAAATTAAAAATACTGTATATTATCAATAATAAAACCGTACCACTCCTTTGGGCATCCGCGCGAAGGCAGATGTTTCTAGTCGGAAACAGGTAAAAGAACCCTTATTCACACACGGTGGGTACTATCCTGACGGTATTTTGCTTCCAATGAACCTCGTGTGTGATCTCCTCTGGAGATCGGAAGTTTTGCTGCAAGAGCAATGAGGCCTGCAATTTACAGTCAGAGAATAATTCCCTATGACGATAAAATTATCAGTTCTTTTATTTTGTGTGCGACGACAAAAGAATGATACGGCTTGTAATTCTTACTGAAGTTAAAGCGATGGCGTTAGATAATAGCGGCAGATACCCGCCAAGCTTCGATGTTGAAATTGCCGTTTTATAAATATGTCAATGAACGGATAAAAGGCGCGTTTAGAATTATTAAGCCAATCTAGTGAATAGATGCTTTTCGAAAGAAAAACAATCATATTGCTTGTTACTGATATTTGTCGTTAATGCTTCCTACATTTGCTGAGGGATGCTCTAACTATTGTTTTCTATTGCATTGTTCCAGATATTCTGCCATCTTTGTCAATTCGTCAGTTAAAAATGCCGTATCAGTTTCGGCTTGCTGTTTGATTTCATAGTTTTTTTCGGCAAGATTCAATGCCGCTACAATTGCCATGGTTGAAGTAGATTGGTCTTGTAATTGACCGCGTAATTCTTGAAACTGCATATCAACTTCACGAGCAGATGCAACGAGCTTTTGCTCGTCATCGCCGCGAAGTGAATATTCTTTGCCGCCTATTTTCACCCGAACTATTTTTGACATACAACGTCTGTCATCGTTGATATATTCCGTAATTTATTGCCACCTATACTTTGCTTATATATAGCAACGAATAGCTATGTCAAGAAGCAAAAGTACGATTTTGTTTCTGAACAGGCAAATAATTATTAAAAAAATTGAGAAGGCCGATATAAAGCGAAGAGCGATTACGGAATGTTCTGTGAATAGCGATTGAGAAATTCTTTCTCTTCTGGAAGCAATGATTCATAGCCGCGTTCAAGGATGGCGTCAAGTATAGCATTCAACTGATCTTCATCACTGTAGTCATCACTAAATTGCTCAATTGAGGGTAGAATACGCGGTTGCGGTTTTGTTGTCCAAGATGTAAGATGATATTCGGGGTCTTGCACTATTTGCGTAGATAAAATTGGACTTTTTGTATCACTAACCTGCATTTTTGCCTTGCTTCGCTGATAGATGAACGTTGCGCTTAGACCGGCCACAACACCTATTACACTCTGAAATGAACCTTGTAAAAAGGTTGCTTGGTCGCCAATAATAGCGGTGTAGCCAATGGCGCCTAATGAGAGCATCATTAAAGCAAAGATTGTTGCTTGGGTATGCACAGCATAGCGTCCCCATAATGTAATAAAACGTTGTGGATAAAGCCAGAAAGCATTGCTTAATGTAAAAAAAGTAAGCATTTCCGCACCGCTAAGAGTAGTGCTGTGATTATTAAAAGGCATTGCTATCCACAGTAGAGCTTGAATTAACAAAGCTGTTCCAAAGATTGCGGCAAGGCGGCGTGTTTGCCAAATCTCTTCAAGTGCTTTTCCAAAAAGCATAAGAACAAGGGCAAACATAGATACTGAAAAAATATTTGGAGATACGAATGGATATGTAACTATTCTCCAAATTTCACCTTCGTTAATTATCCTATTTGATTGCAGATTCAGCCGCCAATACAGGCCTCCTTTTACAGTTAGATCAACTGCATAAAACATAATTGCAACTATGACAAGCCGCAATGAAAAGGTCGTATTTTTTAAGAAATGTGTCATTTATGTATTAAGGACAGATTCCACACGCATTCGTTACTGTAATTTGGCAAGAATCTGATCTATTTGTTCAATAGTGATGTTTTCGTAGAAGTCCTCATTTATTGCAATCATTGGCGCACCGCCGCAAGCTCCCATGCATTCCACTTCTTCTATAGAGATATTGCCGTCAACAGTGGCTTCATTATGATTCAATCTATACTTCTCAGTTAAGTGATGAAAAATATCTTCACCTCCTCGAAGCATGCACGATACATTAGTGCAAACCTGAAGATGGTGTTTGCCCATAGGTTTTTTAAAATACATCGTATAAAACGACGCTACTCCCAATACATGGGCATACGGTAAATTCATTATGGCGCTAATATATTTCATCACATCTTCGGACAGCCATCCGAATTTCTTTTGAGCCATCCAAAGTACGGGCATAATTGCTGCTTTTGGATTTGGATAGCGTGATTTCAGTTGTTCAACCTCTGTTAGTTCTTCTGGTGTAAATTTTATGTCCATACATTTCTTAGGTATATATGATCAATGCTAAACGTTACAATATACGTGCAAAAATACAAAACCTATGATAATTAAACTCGAAAACACAAGTTGACTTGGATTGTGGGTTGGATGATTAGAATTGGATGGTTGCTAATATTGAATTAAATATGCGATTGTAATCATCGGAAGAGGGAAGTGGCTTTCCTGTAATGGCAACTGGAGTTAGCGAGAATTCATAATGCTTTCCAACAGAAGAAGTAAAAACTGCGGCTTTGGTTTGGAGCGAACCGACAGATGAAAATTGATACATACCAAAAGAACGAGCGCCAATGACAACCGAAGAAGTCGCGCCGATTTGCCGGGTCATGCCGCCGGACTTTCTTTCGCGATGCGCCATGCCTAATCGCGCCATTGCCTGCAAACCTTCTAGGCTAAGTATGGAGTCGTTGCGGTCGGCAACGTGAAGCCGTGAAAAAACTGCTGCAAGGGTGTAATCTGGATTTACAGCTACAGCAAATACATCTGGCGAGATTTTACCTTCAATATCAACAAGTCTCCAATTATTAGGCAGCTGGGCAATAACATCGCCTTCAACCGTGCGCACTATTTCGTCGCTCATCGAAATTTCTGGCAGCGGGCTTAGTATGGCAGGAGGCGGATCGGCCGGCGGTCTCTGCCGCACAAACAAACAGCTTTGCAGTGTAGTCAGCAAAAACAAGGATAGAAGCATTAACTTTACCGGCAAAAAACAATAAGAATTCATTTGCAAAGAAACTTTACATCAAGCATATTTAATGTGTGCGAAAATACGAGAAAAACAACTGTATGCCGACGGTATAAAATAAAAAACGGCACACAGGGGACATGTGCCGTTGGAAATTATCGTATTGCCTTCTTGTTAAGGACGGCGCGATACGATAAAAGGTTTGCAATTGCATTGTTTTTCAACAATAACACGAGCTTTTTCAGCATCATTGCGGCTGGAATATTCGCCGATATACACTGCAAATTTTGCAACTCCCTGCACTCTTTTTTCACTTACTATTGCGCGAAAACGCTTTTGGTGAAAATTATTTGCTTCGTTCTCTGCCTGCTCTTTGGTAGTGTAGCTTCCAACCTGCAAACTAAACAATGAGGATGAAGAAGCCGTTTGTTCAAAAGTGGCTTCATCAATGTCTTTTGCATTGTCATGTTCTGCTGCTGGCGGAATTGCACTTACCGAAGATTGCGCTTTCTCAAATGCGGGCTTTTCTTTGGGCGTTTTTGTTGGATTAGTGATATTCTTATCTTTTGCGTCAGTATGCGACGGCGGCGGGGTAGCGATAGCAATCGCAACTTTTGATCTTACAGTGTTTTCATTTGTATTTTTTGCGTTGTTGACAGAAGGTTTTGCGTTGTTTGCAACAACAGCGTCGCTTTTATTCTTTTTGTTGTCAACAACAGTTTTTTTTGCAGATGCAACTATTGTTGCGGCAGATTTTGCGGCTGGTTTTTCAGCACTATTGCGAACAGCAATAGATTCTTTTGGCGCTACGCTTTGTTTATTTGCCGACTTAGGCAGATCAACAGTAAATTTAACTGCATCTGTTGCTGCTAATAGAAATTCAGATTGTGGATATTTTGTGCGAAAAACGGTTAATTCAGTTCTTGCGCGAGCAGTATCTTTTTTCATTGCATAGTACTGTACAATGCGCCACTGTGCATCGTCAGCCCATTCACTAGTCGGATAATTCTTTACTATTCTTTCAAATAGCGGAGTTGCTTTGGCTGCGTCTTCCAATAATACTGCATGCAAATATTGAATGCCCGGATCGTCGGGATATTCTACCAATAAGTCGGGTAATTTTTTGCGTACTTCGTCTGTCTTTCCCATGGCAATCGCCTGTAAGAGTGGGCGTATTGCCGGCTGTTGCTGTGCATTGGCAGCTATAAATCCTGCCAATATTACAGATAAAATCAATGTCTTCATGTTTTTCCCCCAATGAAGTTTTAATATTTTAAAAACTAACTTACGAAAAGTTTGGGTAATTTTGCCAATAAGCCGACCTTGTTGCAAGTATTCATTTTGAATTTTTGGTCTGCTTGTGATTTTACTCAAATTCGCAGAGGTTTTGCTGCATAAAACCTCAGGCAAAGTAACCACAACAACCGTGCCATAATTTTATGAACGTGATTGTCTCTGCGGGAGGAACAGGCGGCGATTTATTTCCTGCGATAGCCGTTGTCGAGCAGCTTAAAAAAAGAATGGAGCGAGAATTTTCTGCTTCTTTTGTTGGCAATCCTTCTCGCATTGAGTCCAAAATAGTTCCGTCGCTCGGTCATTGCTTTACTCCGATTACTGTAACTGGTTTTAAAGGATTTGCTCATGTTTCCACGCTTGCGCTACCATGGCGCATTATTCATTCAGAGATTATCGTCAATTCATTAATAAATAAGCTCAATCCAAGCGGAATGATTTGTGGAGGAACTTATATCAGTTTTCCGGCTGCTCGCGCTGCATTCAGACGGAATATTCCAGTCATGTTGATTGAATCGAATGTTGTACCCGGAAAAACTAATCGTTTGCTAGCTTCTAAAGCAACACGAATAATCGTGGCATTTGAGGAAACAAAAGAGTATTTTCCGCTTGAAGTGCAAAAAAATATATTTGTAACCGGCAATCCTGTCCGAGAATCGCTTGCGCTAACGCTTCCCGACAGCGTCGTCGCTCGTTTGAATTTAGGTTTACAGACCAATATATTTACTGTTTTTGTCTTTGGCGGCAGTTTGGGAGCAAGAGCGATAAATTTGGCTGTCGAAGCAGCTTTGCCGCATATTTCTTCTATGAATATTCAAGTTGTTTGGCAGACAGGAGCGAATTATGTGCCTCCTAAGACGTTGCCGTCAAATGTGGTTGTACGATCTTTTTTTGATGATATGGCAACGCCGTATGCGGCCGCCGATATTATTGTGTGTCGCGCCGGAGGAAGCACAGTCGCCGAATTGGGAAATGTTGGGAAACCGGCTATTTTAGCACCGCTTCCTTCTGCTGCAAACAACGAGCAGATTCTCAATGCAAAAGCTGTGGAATCTGAAGGCGCAGCTATTGTTGTAAATAATAATGATATAGCGGCGCAGCTGCTGCCTTTGCTTGAGGAGCTTCGTAGTAATGCGCCGCGTTTGTCTGCAATGTCGTCTGCTGCAAAACGTCGCGCACGTCCAGAAGCAGCACGCCATGCTGCCGATGTATTTCTATCCATGATTGATGCTGACATTAGAAATCACTGATACGCGGAGAAAATTTATGAATAAGCAACATCCAAATGCTAAAGCGGTTAGCGTTCAAAAGTTTCGAAGCAGATTGGATATTTATTGGCAATCTCTTGCTGTGTATGCTGTTGCATTAGTTCTCTATTCATTGCTGAAAGGTGTGATTTCTGCAGGCAGATTTTCTATGGCAGTTTACGATCCGATGGTTCTTTTGCTCTTTGCTTTTGTCATTCTTTCGGCGGCTGCATTGACTGTTCGATGGTATTTGCGTTCTGCAATTATCGTGTCGAATGAAAATATAACGCTCAACAGCCGGCTGCGCCAAAGAATTTTTCCTCTAAGCAATATTACTCGCATTGCATTTAGTCAGGGAGGTCGCTCGCGCTTAGCGCGCTATCGAGTGATTAAAATTAAAGTAACAGGCCGTCGGCGCACCATCAGAATTCGTCCTTCGCTTTTTGAAAACAGCCGAGATCTTATGGCAACAATCGCCGAATTGAAGCGACAAGTTTCCAAATCGTAAGATTGTGCAAATTATAATTCTTAGCGGCTTTATTATAATGCAAGCCAATAAAGCGTGTTTTTCATTTGTTCAGAATTTTCTCGTAAAACATAATGAAAACAACTTTCTATTTATTAATTAATTCAGTCATATTATGATTTCTAGGATTGAACAATTGGAAGAATTACGACGCAAGGCATTGCTTGGCGGCGGTGAAAAACGTATTGAAGATCAGCATCGCAAGGGAAAACTAACTGCACGTGAAAGAATAGATTTACTGTTGGACGAAGGATCTTTTGAGGAAACTGACATGTTTGCCCGTCATCGCTCCAACCGCTTTGGATTAGAAAAAAATCGTCCTCTCGGCGACGGCGTAATTACGGGAACTGGAAAAATTCATGGGAGAACGGTGTGTTTATTCTCGCAAGATTTTACTGTATTTGGCGGATCTCTTTCAGAGGTCTATGCAGAAAAAATTTGCAAGATTATGGACTTGGCTATGAAAATAGGCGCGCCAGTTATTGGGTTGAATGATTCTGGCGGGGCAAGGATTCAGGAAGGCGTGGTGTCGTTAGGCGGTTATGCGGACATTTTTCTGCGAAATACTATGGCAAGCGGAGTAGTGCCGCAAATTTCGGTGATACTCGGCCCATGCGCCGGCGGCGCTGTGTATTCGCCTGCTATCACCGATTTTGTTTTTATGGTAAAAAACACTTCATATATGTTTGTTACAGGTCCTAATGTTGTCAAAACTGTTACTCATGAAGATGTTACTTTCGACGAGCTGGGCGGCGCCGACACTCATTCTGGGCGTTCGGGAGTTTCGCATTTTGCTTGCGAAAATGAAATTGACTGCCTCCGCCAAGTTCGTAAAATGATGACTTTTCTGCCTTCAAGCAATAGAACGGCAGCGCCCAAAATCCCAACAGCCGACAATCCGAATCGCAGTTGCGAACGATTAGATAATATTGTGCCTGCCAATCCAAACAAACCGTATGATATTCGCGAGGTAATACGCGAAGTTTCCGACGAATCAGAGTTTTTTGAAGTTCAAGCAGAATTTGCACCGAATATAATAATTGGCTTTATGACACTTGATGGTTATTCTGTTGGAGTGGTGGCAAATCAGCCAGCATCAATGGCCGGTGTTCTGGATATTAACAGCAGCGTCAAAGGAGCAAGATTTGTGCGTTTTTGCGATGCTTTTAATATTCCGCTTATTGTATTTGAAGATGTTCCCGGATTTTTGCCCGGCACAGATCAAGAATGGTGCGGCATTATTCGCCACGGAGCAAAACTGCTCTATGCCTTTTGCGAAGCGACTGTTCCGAAAATAACCATTATTACGCGAAAAGCTTATGGCGGTGCGTATGATGTTATGAACTCAAAGCATATTCGCGGAGATTATAACGTGGCTTGGCCGACTGCCGAAATTGCCGTTATGGGCGCAAAAGGCGCGGTCGAAATTCTCTTTAGCAAAGAAATTAAATCGGCCACCGATCCAGCAGCGCGAGCCGCCGAACTCGAAGCAGAATATAATGATCAGTTTTGCAATCCTTACGAAGCGGCAGAGCGCGGGTATATTGATGACGTTATTTTTCCGAGAGAAACTCGACAGCGGCTTATAAAGGCATTGCATCGCCTTGAAACCAAACAAGATTCTAATCCGCAAAAAAAGCACGGAAACATACCGCTTTGATGAATACATGCTTCCCTTGATCTGCATTTATAATCCGATGAGCAATAGCGTCCTAAACGTTTATAAAAAGAGGGCAATTTAAGTAGTTCTAATTATCTTAGAGGTTGTACAACAAAATTTCCCTCTTATGACAAATGTAACTTTATTCTCTCAGATTGTTTCCAAATTTGACCGGTATGTTTTGGCGGATTCAACACTGAAGTGCAACACTTTTGTAATTATCAGTAAATACTTGAATTGGAGTTTTCCATCCAAGTATT
>JBDHXA010000087.1:0-11630 GCA_039810485.1 Chlorobiota bacterium
AAATCATTATCAGCCGAAACATATTTTTGCCATCCATATCACTCATGGGAGCGCGGAACAAACGAGAATACCAATGGTCTAATCAGACAGTATTTCCCTAAAAAGCGAGAGCTTCTATCAGTAGAAGATGATGAACTTTCAGAGGCAATGAGACGCATAAACAACCGTCCAAGAAAAATACTTGGATGGAAAACTCCAATTCAAGTATTTACTGATAATTACAAAAGTGTTGCACTTCAGTGTTGAATCCGCCTCTTAAAAGATATGTTTTTTTGAAAAATAGATAATATTTCGTCTGGAATTTTTATAAACACTCTTTTAAAAGAGGGCTCATTTTTTGAATACGATCCATTGTCTCATCAGCTTCATCAATAACAAGCAACAGAACCAAATCGCAGGGTTTATAGTGCCTTCACACTATCTTTTGCAATAGCACTATAAGCTCAGAATAAACCAAAAACAAAAAGCTTCAACCTTTTTTTATGAATATAAAGTTATTCTCTATGAAAGAGGTGAATATCTTGAAGGAATCAGAGAGAGCAGACAGTCATAAAAATCATTGCAACCTTCTGTAATGACAGTTTCTATTGGCAGCGCTATCACTTGAACATTCGCATCAGAAAATATTGATTGATATTGACGAATTTTTACCGCATCTTTTTCTGTAATTACAATTCCATCAGTACGTTGCCGAACTGTAACATCAAGAATACGCTTAATTATTTTTTCAGTGTAATGCGCGTGATCGGGAAGTGAAATATGACTGCAAATTGAAAATGAATACGATGCAGTATGAAAAAAGCGTTGCGGATTGGCAATGCTGCTTACAGCCACTACATTTTGAGGCAAGTTGAATGAGGAATTATAGTTGTTTACAAGATATGGCTCACCCGACTTAATACTGTGCCGAATGATTAGAGAGTTAGGATTAACCTTAAGTTTGTCAAGAGCTTCTTTTGATATCTTTTCATCAATAGAAAGGACGTGAGCGCGAAGAATGCCGGATAGTGACTCCCTTAATCTGCCGAAAGGAAGCATTTTGCCGCGAATAGTTTCTGCATCAATTAAAACAATATCAATATCTCGATATAGTTGACGATGTTGAAATCCATCATCAAGTATACATATTTTAGCTCCAAGTTCTTTTGCTTTTTTACATCCTAAAATTCTTTTTTCAGCTGCAATGGCAATGCCATCAGACGCATGAAGCAAAAGTTCGTCGCCTGCCTCGTCTGGTGTTGTAATTGTGGCATATCCATCGTTTACAACAACCAATCCTCTAGTCGAGCGACCATAACCTCGAGAAATAACTGCAGGAGTAAATCTGTGATTTCGGAAAAATGAAGAAATTAATCGAACGAATGGAGTTTTACCTGTGCCGCCTGTTGTAATATTTCCTATACTAATAATTGGAACATCTGCTTTTTCAACTTTTAAGCGACCAGAATCAAATAAATAATTCCGAAAAGTCGTTGCAAGAGTATAAGGATTGAATAAAGAAATCAAGGCCATTCACCAAGTAATGACTGAATTTTTACCTTTGCTTCATCAACGCTGATAGAACTGGCATCGGCAATCTGAACAGCAGAAATATCAATCTTGGCAAATGGCAGAGGCACAGCAAAAGAATCCCATGATTTCAATATGATTTTGCGTGAAATTTTTATATTACAGCATGCTAATGGCGAGCCGGATAGTTGCGCCGCAATAATTGCACCGGCTTTTGTTTGGCATTTTGGACCGCGCGGACCATCTGGTGTTATCAGAATTTGAGTATTGGCTGCAAAATCTGTCATTGATTTTAAAGTTTCGCGTCCTCCTGTTGACGAAGAGCCGCGAATAAGCCGATAGTTCCAACCTTTTAGAAGAGTTGACAATATGTCGCCATCACGGCTGCGGCTCACAACTGCGACGGCTTTGCTATTTGCAAAATATTTCCAAGCGGGAAGCATAGCACCATGCCAGAAGACAATAACGCAACGATCATTCGGCAAGCTTCCATGCATTGCGATGCGCCAAGTTGCAGCTAGCAGACGCAAGAGCAAAACAAAGAGTAATTCTATGATTTTACGCATTCTTTATGCCAGAATGAATTTGCAGCCAATGTAACATTTCTTGTGCTGCTCGGCGCGCAGATCCTTTTCCTCCGAGTTGATTTCTAATAGAGGCGAATTCAATTATTTGTTGCTTTCGCTCTTTTTCGTCGAAAACTATTCGCTCAAGTTCTTCAGCTAATTTTTCAGGTGTGGCGTCATTTTGTATAAATTCTCGAACAACTTCTTTCTTCGCAATAATATTAGGCATTGCCAAGAACTTTGTTTTAGCGACAAATTTCCCAAAATAAAATGAAATTGCACTAGTCCTATACATCATTGCAAAAGGCAATCTGCATAAGCAAGCTTCAAGAGTCGAAGTTCCTGCTTTTATTAATCCGGCGCGAGCCGATTTCATCAACAATCGCGAATCATCAGCGTATACAAAATTAGCCGCATCGCTTTGAGATATGGTTGAATAAATAACTTTATCGTAGATTTCTCTCGAAACGGACGCAGCAATTGAAATCGAAAAAATAAAGTTGGAATGTCGCTTTGCAAATTGTGAGCAAGCATTCAACATTATTGGAAGATTATGTAAAACCTCTTGTATGCGACTTCCTGGCAGCAATGCGATAAGCCGTTTGTTTTCAATGTCAATATCAGTTTTTTCCAGATTTGCATCGTCAAGCAACGGATGACCTGAAAACTTGGCTTGAATACTGAATTTTGAGAAATATTCTGTTTCAAACGGAAAAACAGTGAGCAGCAAATCAATGCTTTGTTTCAATTTATTTGAACGGCCTTCGCCCCAAGCCCAAAGCTGCGGAGCAATATAATATAAGACAGGAATTCCTAATTTTTTTGCTTTTGCAGCAAGTCGCATATTAAATCCAGGATAATCAACTGCAATGAACGCATCAGGACGCTCCTCTATCAATGATTTTTCGATTTCTCGAAGCAATCTGCGGAAAAAACCATAGTGTCGCGCTACTTCCCAAAAACCTACAACACTCACTTCACGCACATTCGCCCATTCCCATAATCCCGCTGTGATCATTTCTTCGCCGCCAATACCGTAAAATGAAAGCGAAGGATCTAAAGCAAATAATTCATGCATCAGGCGCGCAGCATGAAGATTGCCGGACTGATCGCCAGCTACAATGAGAAATTTCAAAGAAACATGACCGTAATAATTGGAGGAAATATTTTGCAAAAATACTATTTATGAGCGTTTGTGAATATGAATAGCTATTAGACCGTTATTTTTGCATCACTTTTGAGCGTTATCTTTAATTAACTTGTAGTTATTATGGAAATTATTATTATATCAGCATTAGCATTGGCTCCAGGTTTCGCAATATCATTATATATATGGGTGCGTGACGAGTATGAGCACGAACCTTTGCGATTGCTAATATGGTGTTTTATTCTTGGAATGATTTCAACCATTCCTGCTGTTTTTTTAGAGGTTTACGCTAAAACAATATTTGGAATGATGAATGAAAATGATATTTTTTCTACAGGGTTTCATGCATTTGCATTGGTTGGCTTCGTTGAAGAACTTTGTAAATTTGTAGTTCTTATGTTGTTTGCATATCCAAAAGAAGATTTTAACGAGCCGTTTGACGGCATAGTTTATTCAGTGATAATAGCCATGGGTTTTGCTACTTTAGAAAATATTTTGTATGTAGTAGATGGCGGCTACAGCACTGCATTTTTAAGAATGTTTACCGCTGTTCCAGCACATGCGACGTTTGGGGTATTAATGGGTTTTTTTGTTGGAAGAGCAAAATATTACAAGAAATTGTCATACATTGTAAGCGGTCTTTTGGCAGCGGCTTTATTTCATGGGTCTTATGATTTTTTCTTGTTCCTCAGCAGCACTCCTTTGCTTACGCTTGGCGCGTTTGTGTCGCTGTATGCTGGCATAAAATTATCAAAAAAAGCAATAAATTTTTCTGTTGAAATCTCTCCTTTCCGAAAATAATACTTAATTCCTATAAATTTTTATGTTTATGACAAATGCATTATACAAATTATCTCAACCTAAGCTGGCAATAAAATATTTGGCATTAATGACTGCGCTGCTATCTTTTTGGTCTTGTTCAGATCACGAGAAAGTGGCGCAG
The DNA here is from genome assembly GCA_039810485.1 of Chlorobiota bacterium. Taxonomy (GTDB): domain Bacteria; phylum Bacteroidota; class Ignavibacteria; order Kapaibacteriales; family UBA961; genus JADZAA01. Next base: position 4,166 of record JBDHXA010000087.1, read on the forward strand.
GAATTATACATACAATCTACTCAAGATATAAAGCATGGACTATCCGATTCGGCAGAGTATAAATTGGAGAAAGCTATTACGCTTCATCCGGGATTTACTGAAGCGAGATTATCGCTTGGCGAATTAAAATACTATGCAGGCAAATTTGATGAAGCAATCCCAATATTTAATGAAATTATTGAATCTGATTCTACAAATTATACTGCGGTATATTTACTTGCAAATTGTTACGCTAAAAAGGGCGTATTTAGTAAAGCTTTAGAATTGTATCCTCGAGCCATTAAACTTCGTCCCGACTCGGTAATGGCATATAATAATTATGCTGCGGCTCTCACCTCATTGAACCAATATGATGAAGCGCTTTCTGAATATCAAACTGTTGTAACGATGCTGTTGAAATCGTCCGATCCTCAAGCAAAACACATGCTTGCGACAGCATATTTTGATGCGGCAACTGCACTTGGCCGCAAGGGTGATTATAAAAAAGCTGTTGAAGCATATCAAACTGCAATTCTATTGCAGCCAAATTTTGCTGACGCCTACTATTATCTTGGAATAACTTATTACAATATGAACGACTTGCAAAGCACAATTTCGGCATTTCGCAACGCTGTAAAAGCAAGGCCTGACTTTGTAAAAGCTTATAATGATTTGGGTATTGTTTGCGGAAAAACAGGAGATTCTGCTTCATGTCTGAACTATCTTGGTATGTCATTAGTCCTACAAGGAAAATTTGCAGACGGAATCACAATGTATCGTAGAGCGATTGCTCATAAGCATAACTTTGCCGAGGCACAATTCAATCTTGGATTAGCACAATCGTATTCCGGCGATCTTGTTGGAGCTGAGAAAACATTTGTTCAGATAACAGAAGAAAAATCTGATTATCTTGACGCTTATTTGCAGCTCCAAACGATTTACAATCAGCTTGGCAACAAAGAAAAGTCTGAAGAGATGCAGCGAAAAGCATTGAAATTAGGCGCCAAGGCTGCTAAAAAATAGATTTTATACACAAATAAAATGTAAGTATTATTTCTTAATTTTGACTACTTCTTTACTTCTTTACTTTTTTAATTTTAAGGTTATTATGAAAATTCAAATATTGATGGCATCCACTATGTTAGCTGCGATCTTCGGATTATCCTCTTGCGCAGATCCGCAAAAAGAAGCTGATTTAGAATGTTTCAAGGGCGAAATGTATGCGAGATTTCAAGATTACGACAAGGCGATAAGTTCGTATAAAAAGGCAATCGCCGTCAAACCCGACTACACGCTTGCTTATTTTTCAATGGGTCAGGCATATTTAGGAAAAAACATACTCGACAGTGTAATACCGGCTTTAGAAAAAGCCGTTGAAATAAATCCTAAATACCTTGACGCTTTGCTAGCCTTGGGATTTGCGTATTCTCGCAAAGGCGATTATGATAAAGGCGTTGAGACATATCAAAAAGCTATTGCTGTGAAGCCGGATTCTGCTCTTGGGTATAATAATCTTGGTGTTGCCTATCATGCTGGCGGAAAGTTCGACAAAGCTATTGAGTCGTATAAAAAAGCATTACAGCTTAATCCAAACTTTGTGGAGGCATGGTATAATATCGGCAATTCCTACGCTAAAAAAGATGATTGGAATGATGCAATTCAAGCATTTACAAAAAGCACTCAATTAAAATCAGATTATGCTGCAGCATACTTCGATATGGCGTATTGCTATAATAAAATTGGAAACAATGCCGACGCGGCAAACAATCTAGGACTATACTATTTCTTTAACAACAGTTATAATCAGGCAATAGAACAATTTAATTCGGCTGTAAGAACAAAGCCCGATTATGCTGTTGGCTATAATAATTTGGGCTTTGTTTATGATAAATTAGGAAAAACAAATGATGCATTGGATAATTTCAAAATCGCTGCTCGACTTGGTTATGAGCCGGCTCAACGTGTGCTTCTAAACAACAAAGTCGCATGGTCCGACAGCGAAGTATCAAAAAAAACAGCAAAGAAGTAAGATGTTTTTAACTTGATGTTCAGCGACATTGGTAAAAATACCATTGCCGCTTTTTCGTCTAAGTCTGCTGTTATAAGCACTTTTTATTTCAAAAGCAGAGCAATTAATATGAAGGTTAAAATCTGGCTGTTGTTATCGCTTCTTTGCGTCTCGCCTATCATTTCTTCAGCGCAAACAGCAGAGGAATATTTTTCAAAAGCTGCTCTTGAAAATCAGCAAAAACGATATGAAGACGCCATTGAATCTTGTAAAAAAGCCATTGCTTTAAAAAAAGATTATGCCGAGGCATACAATGAGTTAGGAATTGCTTATGGAAATTTAGGAAATTTCAACAAAGAAATAGAAGCATATAAATCTGCAATACAATACCGCGACAAATATTCTGCCGCATGGTCGAATTTGGCAACTGCTTATACTGCTCATAATGACTTTGACAATGCTGTGGCAGCACATAATCGAGCTATTGAAATGGAACCGCAGCGAGCTGAAAGCTATTATAATTTAGGCGTTACTCTATTTGCAAAAAAAGATTATTATAAAGCATTAGATGCGTATCGTACTGCTGCAGCCCTAAATGCTAAATGGGATGCACCATGGATAAATATTGGAGTTGTTTACGCTTCGCTAGGCAATTATGACGATGCAATAATCAATTACAAACACGCAACTGAAATAGACCCTCATTCTGCTGATGCTTTGCGTAATTTAGGCAATGGATATCTAAATGTTGGCAAAATAGAATTGGCAATCGATCAATATTTAAAGGCGATAGATATAAAACAGGATTTTGCAGAAGCATGGAATAACCTTGGTCTTGCTCTTTATTTGCAGAAAAAAAATGATGATGCAAAAAAAGCTCTTGAAAAAGCAGTAGCTATTAACCCAAAATTTACTCAGGCATATTTCAATTTGGGCTTAACATTAGCTGAAATGAAAGATTCTACCGCTGCTATTGACGCATATCATCGAGCAGCCGAATTGCAGCCAACAATGGCAAAAGCATATCTAAATATAGGAATGATTTACTTAAATCAACATAAATATGAGCCGGCGCGTGAAAATTTTATGGCTGCTCTTTCTATTGCTCCCAAAGATCCAATAGTCATGTATAATCTCGGAATGGCCTATCTTAGCAGAAATGACACGACAAGAAAAGATATTGAGGTTTCTGCTTCGTATTTTATGAAAGCGATTGAGTATGATCACAGTTATGCCGATGCATATCTTGCGCTTGGCACTGTCTATGGCGCATTAGATAGAACTCGAGATAAAATACTGTATTTTCAATATGCAGCTCATTATGGAAGTAAAATCGCGCAACAATGGCTGGCAAATATTGGTCAGGAATGGGAAAAAAAGCCAAATACCGAGGAAACACATGATAAATAATGTGCTTGAATCCGCCCAGCGACTTAAGCCAAAATTACTTGAAAACAGAAGATATTTGCATCGTTTTCCTGAATTATCTTTCTTTGAGTTTCAAACAGCTGAATATATAGAAGCACAGCTTGCAGAGTCAGGAATTCAATCTAAAAGAATAGCGCAAACCGGCGTCGTGGCTCAAATTGGCAGAGGAGAGCGTTGCGTGGCTTTGCGAGCCGACATTGATGCTTTGCCTATTCAAGAAAAAACAGAATTGGCTTTTGCCTCGGAAAATCACGGCATAATGCATGCATGCGGGCATGACTGCCACACAGCAATGCTGCTTGCCGCTGCTTCAATTCTGAAAGAAAATGAAAATTCACTTGGTGGAATAGTAAAACTATTGTTTCAACCCGGAGAAGAAAAAGTTCCGGGAGGAGCATCGCTGATGATTGCCGCCGGCGCACTTGCAAATCCAACGCCAGAAGTAATTTTCGGACAACATGTTTTTCCAGAAGCTGAAACCGGAACAATATCCACCGCAAAAGGAATGATGATGGCATCGGCAGATGAATTGTATTGGACGCTTATTGGGAAAGGAGCGCATGCCGCCCAGCCACATAGAGGAAACGATCCGATACTCGCAGCCGCAGAATTGATCCAACATTTGCAGTCGTTAATCACAAAAAGCCGTAACCCTTTAATGCCTGGACTATTGGCAATAACCTCAATTCATGGCGGCACAGCAACAAATATTATTCCTGAGGTAGTTGAAATGAAAGGCACTCTACGTTCGTTTGATGATACATGGCGCGAATTTATGCTGCAAGAAATTATTAGCCGAACCGAGAAAATATGCTGTTTATCGGGCGTGAAAGGCGAATGTAATGTTGTGCGCGGATATCCCGCTGTGTGGAACGACCCCAAAAGCACAGAGTTTGTGCAAGATATATCGCGAAAAGTTGTTGGAAGCAAAAATACTTTAAGTTTTGAACCCAAAATGTGGGGCGAAGATTTTGGCTATTACGGCAAGCATATACCTGCAACTTTTTGGATGCTTGGCGTTAAAAAGATTGGGTTTGAAGATATTCCGGGTTTGCATAATCCGAATTTTATTCCCGATGAAGAAGCTTTGCCTATTGGGGCGGCATTGATGGCAGCAGCAGCGATTAGCTGGCTCGAAAATTAAATATACACATAACAATTACAAGGAATGAATGGCAAGAAACACATCATAACATTAACTTAATTTATCCTTTTCCTGCAACCCTTATCTTTCAATCAAACTGGCTTAATATAGCATTTGCTCTTTAATTATCTTAAATTGCATTATCTTACGATTATCGTTCCATGTGTATAGAGCTAATCTGTCAATTATAATTTCTTCGCAAGGAATGTTTATAGAATTAACGCTTTTTACTAACGACTGCCGTTTTGTCATTGCATCATATCGCAATCGAGCAATTGTGCAATGCGGAAATGGAGAGCGAGAATCTGCTTCAATCCCGGCAACTTCAGAAAATAATGTTCGATACTTAGAAATATATTTTTTTAGCAAGCTGTTTCCTTTAGAAAACCCAACTGCAAGTACTGAGAAATTATCATTTGATGGCAAAAGCAACGGTCTGTCTGTAGCAACAATAAACCGCTCTATGACTATCCTTTGAAGAATATCAGCAATGTTTTCAATCTGTAACTCATCACATTTTTTCAGAAAAGCGACAGTAACATGCAAATCATTTGGATGAAAAACTCTAAATGAATTTGGAATATTTTCATTTACTTTGTCGTGCCATCTGCCGGGAGATATTGGAAAGGCAATGAACCAATTTGGCTTCATAAACTTAGTTTTAGCGTTTCCATAGTTCAGCTGAGCTTATTTGTGCGCATTTGATACTTATAAAGAAAAATACGTTCAAATTGGCTTAAACTGCTCGAATGCTTGCATGCATGTATTGCAATAATGTATGGATCGGCAAAGTGTAGGACCAAACGGTGTTTGCAATGTCGTATCGTTGCTGTTGCAATACGGACAGGCAGCATGTTCTAAAATATCAAGATCAAATTCGTTTTCATAACGAGGAGGCGGAGCAAGACCAAATTTTAATAAAGCAATTCTGCCAGTATCTGTAATTTTATTTGAATCCCACGATTTGTTGAGATTTACGGTTACTTCAACGGAATTCGGCTTCATTTTTTCTATACGGCGCTGCACTTCGCTCCGCATTACCTCTATAGCCGGACAGCCAATGAAAGTTGGCGTTATGCTGACAAAAACACAATCATTTTCGACTTTAACTTCTGTAATGACGCCTAAATCCACCAAAGAGAGAATCGGTATTTCTGGATCTTTTACATCATGCAAAGCTTTCCATACTTCATTTAAAGTAATCATGGTGTTGAAACCAAAAAGGAACAAACTTTCTCAAAAATGCAACTATTCAATGCAAAATGCAACTATTTAGCTTCGATATTATCCTAAAATTATTGTATTTTTGTTTTTTATAGTCTAATGATATTTCTCGCATGATTAATGAGCTCTTCTTTGGAAAATCCCTATAATTTATCATCATCTCATACCCAAGAGAACAAAATCTCTTTTGAATTTGAGAAAAGCATACAAATAGCAGACAATCTCTATGGTAAAGGATTTATACGTTACTTGTATGGTGAAAACAATATAAACGAAGCGGAATCAACGCTTAAAGCTCTTACTGAAATGCTCGCATATTGCAGAGAGCGAAAAGACAAACAAGGAATTGCTTTCGTAACTGCGAATATAGGAGAAAGTTATTTTGTTTTAGAAGACAATAGGAAAGCGGAAGAATTTTTTATTGAGGCATATAATTTATTTGCAGAGTTAGGATTGTTTCAACATAGAGTACGTCTTGCCAAATTATTAGGCGATATCTATTCCAAATTGAACTCTCCTATGTATGATTATCTTAAAGCTGAAAAATTTTTAGAAGAATCTATTAAGCTTGCTAGATTAATGTCATGTAAAGTAGAATGTTTTGAGGCATATAAATCTTTATCAATCCTTTATGAAGAAAATGATGAGCTGGAAAAAGCAATTATATATTTGAAAAAGTCGGAATCACTTAAAAAGGAGATTGAGTTAGATGAACGCCAGCGGCTTATACAAAAATTTGAGTATGAAAGCAAACTATCAGACATGGAAATACGCTATAATCTTGAGTTGAAAATTAAAATACAGGAGAAAGAATTACTGGCTCAAGCTGTTGAATACCACAAAAAAGAAGCTGAACTATATGTGCATCAACTCGTCGAAAAAAATCAAATGCTGCAAAATATTCTTGATAGTGTCAATCGAGCGTCTAAATTGCCTGAATATTACATGTACGAATCACTGCAAGAGCTAGCAAATTATATCAAACGCAATATCAATTCATTTGATGACAGCGGATTAGTAGAAAAAAAGTGGGCTGAAACGAATACAGAGTTTATAGAGCGGCTAAAACTGCTTTATCCTAATTTAACATCTATGGAATGTAAAATAGCTTCGTTTATAAAAATGAACCTCAACGTTGAAAATATTTCTTCTATTTTATTTTTATCTCCGAGAACAATAGAAACTCATCGTTTGAATATTCGCAGAAAAATGAAATTAAAAAAACGTGAAAATTTGTTAGAAATCCTTAATTCGATTATAGAATAACCCAAAATCAAGCTAAAATACTTTTGAGAATTATTCTAATAAAGCATAAATAACAAATTGTTTCAAACAATTTTCTAAAGCAATAGTTAATATTTCATCGACTTTATCTCCCATTTCTAAAACACTATTATCTTCGTTCATAAGCCCAAATTCCCTTCGGGCAAAGGATTCTCGCAACAATTCGAACAAATCGTCAATGCTGTGTCTACCATCAGCATTTTGCAATAAAATAAGAGGTATTGGCTCGTCAAATTGTACTGACGAGTGATGAAGATTTGTAACAATGTCGCCGCTTTTAGCTTGCAATCTCGCTACTTTGCTTGCTTTAGGATACTTTCCAACAATCCTGTCCTAAACGATTTTTATAGTTGCTCCCCTATCTTGTAGATATTAGCTTTCAAGAGGTAAAACTGCTA
>JBDHXA010000088.1:0-11293 GCA_039810485.1 Chlorobiota bacterium
TTGCGGCGCAATTCACGACTGAGAGTAGAAGCTGAAACGCCAATATTTGCTGCAATGGTTCGTAATGAAACTTTATTTCTATGCATGATTTCAATTCCGTATCTTTGCTCTTGCGTTAGGTGTGTATAGCCGCTGGGCATATTGTGCTCCGTTTGTGATAAACTCGTCGTTGGGTTGTTGAACTATGACACTTAAACCAACTCTTTATTTATTTCATCCGTTGCACTTCACTGTTGAATCTGCCCATTTAATCCGTTGCACTTCACTGTTGAATCTGCGTTGTCAACATCCTATCTAAATTCAAAAAAATTTAAGCGTCGTATTGTCGTCAATAACACTTCAACTTGACATATTACAAAAACTACAGTCAATCTAATTTTTATGCCGAGAAAAAAAACTCCATCATTAGATAAAGCCGCTGCCGCGAACGGATCCAATTTACCGCAAAAGCTAACAATTCTGCCGCTTCGTGATATTGTGATTTATCCAAATATGATTTTTCCAATACTGATCGGTCGTCCAAGTTCGCTTAAGGCGGTAGCTGATGCAATGGAAAGTGATAAATTCATTATGGTCGCAGCACAGAAAGATCCCACAACCGAAGATCCGACTGTAAAAGATCTGTACTCTTACGGTACAGTTGCAAAAATTCTTCAAGTATTGCGTTTGCCAAACAATTTATTGAAAGTGCTCGTTGAAGGTGTAGTGCAGGCGGAGATAGTATCGCCAACTCGCAAGAAAGATTGCCTTGAAGCGAAAATTGCTCCCATTGCTCAAAGCTACGATGAAAATGATTCCGATTTGCAAGCTAAAATTCGAAAAGCTTCGGATCTCTTTGTTCAATACGTAAAAGAAAGCGATGATTTGCCGCCGGAAGTGATGTCGGCCTTCGAAAATATCAACGATCCAGTTCGCAAGCTCTATTATGCTGCTGCTAATATCAAACAGAAAGTTGAACAAAAGCAAAAAATATTAGAAAAAACTGCTGTCTCAGACCAATATTTTGAATTGATTTATTTGCTGTCATCAGAATTAGAATTGCTGAAAATAGAAGAAGAATTAGAAGTCAAAGTCCATGACAGCATACAAAAAACGCAGAAAAAATATTTTATTCAAGAACAGATTCGCACTCTTCAGAAAGAGTTGGACGACGATGACGATGTAAATCCTGAACTTGCATCTCTTAAGCAAGCTATTGACAAAGCTGAAATGCCGGCTGACGCGCTTGCAAAAGCTATGGAGGAATTCGAAAAGCTGAGGAAAACGCCTTCTATGTCGCCGGAATACAGCGTAATACGCGCCTATCTTGAAGTTATGACCTCGCTCCCATGGTCGGTCTTATCTCAAGATAATATGAGCGTGGCTCATGTGCGGCAAATTCTTGATGAAGATCATTACGATCTCGAAAAGCCAAAAGAGCGGATATTGGAATATATCTCTGTTCTTAATTTAGTTGGCTCGCTCCGAGGGCAAATATTATGCTTTGTAGGCCCGCCCGGTGTTGGTAAAACATCGTTAGGCCGCTCGATCGCACGAGCACTTGACCGTAAATTTGTTCGCATTTCATTAGGCGGCGTTCGTGATGAAGCAGAGATTCGCGGCCACCGCCGCACATATATCGGTGCAATGCCAGGGAAAATTCTTCAATCAATGAAAAAGGCCGGGACGATAAATCCTGTTATACTTCTCGATGAAGTAGATAAAATGAGTATGGACTTTCGCGGCGATCCGTCGGCAGCTTTGCTCGAAGTTCTCGATCCAGAACAAAACTCGACTTTCAACGACCATTATTTAGAGGTGGATTACGATTTGTCGCAAGTACTGTTTATCACTACTGCAAACGTAAAATACGACATACCTGCACCGCTGCTCGATCGTATGGAAGCCATCGAGATAACAAGCTATTTAGAACACGACAAAGCAGAAATAGCAATCCGCCATCTTATACCGAAACTTATCAAAGAAAATGGGCTTGAGCCGTACAATGTTACGTTCGAAGATTCTGCCGTGATGAAAATTATACGGGAATATACGCGCGAAGCCGGGGTGCGGAATTTAGAAAGGCAGATTGCATCTGTACTTCGAAAAATTGCCAAAGAAATTGTCGTGCAGTGCGATGAAAACGCCGATGCGCCGAAACCTCAAAAAAAATCTCGCAAAAAGGAACGTGTTGTTATAAACGAGGCAGCCGTAGAGCGGCTGCTGAAAATCGCGCCGTATCGTCAGAAAGCCGATGAGCTTGATGATAAAATTGGCGTAGCGCGGGGTCTGGCTTGGACAAGCACCGGAGGCGATACTTTGCCAGTTGAAGTAACGATAATGCCCGGCACAGAAAAACTGACTTTGACTGGCAAGCTTGGCGAAGTAATGAAAGAGTCAGCAACTGCAGCATTATCTTATGTGCGCTCGCGCTGGTACGATCTGGGCGTTTCCGAAGATTTTGCCAAGGGTAAAGAAATTCATATTCATGTGCCAGAAGGAGCAATCCCAAAAGACGGGCCATCTGCCGGAATTACTATGACAATTGCCTTGATTTCTGCCGCAACAGGCAAGCCCATTCGAGGCGATATTGCTATGACGGGCGAAGTTACGCTGCGAGGTAATATCTTGCCAATCGGAGGATTGAACGAGAAGCTGCTTGCTGCAAAGCGCGTTGGTGTTACTACGGTGCTTATTCCTCTCGACAATCAAAAAGATTTGTCTGAGATCAATCCTATTATTAAAGAGGGAATGTCTATTGTGCCAATCAATCACATTCTCGACGCTTTGCCGCTGGCTTTGCGAGCAGTACCGGCAGAAACTGACAAGTAAAAATTGATTAAAAGACATTGCAAATCTCTTATCTATCTTTATATAATTTGTGTTATGAACATCTATGTGAAAGCTGCTGCTGCTGCGGCAATTATTCTGGCGGCTTGCGGCATTCCCGAAGAGCAATATCTGGCAGTAGTAAAATCGCGCGACTCGCTGCAAGTTGTCGTAAAAGATTTGCACAAACAGATAGATGAGCTAAAAAGCTGGGTGAAAAATCGCGACTACTCCATTGAAGACCTCAACGATAAACTAAAAGAAGTTCGCGAAACGTATGACCGGCTTAAATCAAACAGCACCAATGAGATGAAAGATTTGCTGACGGAATTAGAGCAAACGCGCAAAGATCTCGATGCTCGTGAACAGCGATTGCGCGATGTGGAAGCCAAACTCCATGCCCGCGACTCGGCTATGACTGCTCTGCGCGACAGATTGTCGCAGGCATTACTTGGCTTCAAAGAAAGCGGCTTGTCGGTTGATATTCGTGATGGAAAGGTGTATGTTTCTCTTTCGAATCAGCTTCTCTTTAATATTGGAAGCACAGAAATTGACAAGCGCGGCAAAGAAGCGTTGAAGCAATTGGCGGCAGTTTTAGTAACACAGCCAGAAATTTCTGTTGATATAGAAGGCCATACCGATATAGCTCCGATTATCAATAAAGCAGGACGTTTTCAGGATAATTGGGACTTAAGTGTGTTGCGTTCTACCGAAGTAACGAGAACTCTAACGCAAGAGGGAGTAGATCCTATGCGAATTATTCCATCTGGGCGCGGCGAGTTTTTTCCGGTGGAACCGGGCGATTCTCCTGAAATACGCGCTAAGAACCGCAGAACAGAGATAATTCTTGCGCCAAAGCTCGATGAATTGTACGATATACTCAAAGCAAAATAAATCAATGAATTAATGTATGATAAAGCCCTGTTTATCCATTGTAATCAGGGCTTTTTTATTTATAGTTATTCTTCTATGTCCTCAAAATCTGTCTTTATTACAGGCGCCGGCAAACGGCTTGGCCGACATTTTGCCATAGAATTTGCACGACGCGGCTATGACGTTGCCGTGCATTATTATACTTCAAAATCTGGGGCTGAACAAGCTGCCGAAGAAATACAGAAACTCGGTCGCAAATCTGTCGTTGTGCAGGCAGACGCACGCTCCGGCGAAGAAATGCGCTCTGCGATGAACAAATCTGCCGATGTGCTCGGCGCTCCTCAGATTTTGGTGTCGAACAGCGGTTTTTTTCCGAAATCTTCCACTTTGCAGAATATAAATGACGAACAGTGGAATGAAGCTCTTTCAGTTAACGTGCTTGGCGGATTTTACGCAGCGCAGGCATATTCGGCATTGCGCCCAGTTGAAGGACGAATAGTTGTCATTGCATCGCTTGGCGGTATGCAAATTTGGCGACAGCGTATTCCATATAATGTTTCAAAAGCGGCGGCTATTCAACTTTCCAAAGCATTGGCGAGAGAACTTGCACCTGAGATTTCAGTTAATTGCGTTTGTCCGGGAGCAGTTTTAGTGGAATGCGAACCATCTCCAACGGAATCATCGCTTTTAGCGGCAGAGCGCATTCCTATGAAGCGATATGCCACGCCCGACGATGTTTTTGATGCTGTGTATTTTTTTTCAACAGCGAGCAGATATATTACCGGTCAAGTGGTGGCAGTTGACGGCGGCATTTTGCTGACGTAATAGAGAATTAATCATGAAATTTGTAGCGCTGCAAAATGGCTGCGATGATTATTTGCTCATTCGGCAAGCTGATAGACATCAGCAAGCTCACGTCCATACTCGGCATAGTCGAGGCCGTAGCCGACAATGAAATTCGGTTCTATTTCCATGCCTAAATATGCAGTTTGAACAAATGTTTTGTGCATGGCAGGTTTGGAAAACATCGAGGCTACTGCAATGCTAAGCGGCTTTGCTTTTTCTAACTCACGCAAAACGGCTGATATTGTAAGTCCGCTGTCAATAATATCTTCTACAATAAGAACATCCTTTCCTTCAAACAGCGAAAAATCTGCTTGTATTTTCAAATTCCCCGATGATTCCATTGCCAATCCATAGCTTTTGGCCGATATTGTCTCAAACCGACATGGAATTTGTAAATATTTGATCAATTCCATTGCAAATACCATTGCACCCTTAAGCATTACAATAATGGTCAGCTCGCGCCCAGCATAATCTTTGTTAATTTCTAGCGACATACTCACAACGGCTTCCGTTATTTTATCCGACCGTATATAAAGTCGAAAGTTTTTATCTAAAATGCGTATTTCATCCATTTCAAAACTGTTGAATAATTGTGTTTCTGCAAGCAATATTTTAAAATTAATAAATGACCCACTCCAAAAAGGTATTTTATAAAAATTGCAGACGAAAGATTCGCTTTTTTTCAAAAAGCATATCTTCTAAGAGCTAAAAAAGTAGCTTTTTTGCCGCTTTTCTCTTGTAAAATGAGTAAAAACTGTACTTTTTCACCATGTTTTCTTTGATTTGAAATATTATCCGACTTTTCGGAGTGGGCTTATAAATGGCGACTTCTACTTTAATGTGTCGGTAGTGAAAAATTGCTGCTTCCATTCTGAGCTTATAGAAAGTGCTAATTAATGACTATCTTGCCAAGTGTCTGCATATATCATTGCAAGTCAATGATGATTCTATATGAAAAAGCCCTCGTTTGCATTGCATTCGAGAGCTTTTTCATAAAATTCTATTCTTCGATAAATCTTAGTAGTCCATGCCGCCATGAGGCATGGCAGGAGCCGGAGCTTCTTTTTGTGGTTTTTCTACGATTGTAGCTTCTGAAGTAATGAGCAATGAAGCAACCGAAGCAGCATTTTCGAGAGCAACGCGCGATACTTTCGTCGGATCAATAACGCCGGCTGCTATAAGGTCTTCGTAGGTTTCATTTGCGGCGTTGAAGCCGTAAGCACCTGTTCCATCTTTCACCTTATTGACGATAACCGATGCTTCAAGGCCAGCATTGGTAACGATTTGGCGGAGCGGCTCTTCTACGGCGCGACGAATGATGTTAACGCCTGTCTGTATGTCGTGATGTTCGGCCTTAATGCTGTCGAGCGAGCTGACAGCGCGCAAATAAGCAACGCCGCCTCCCGGCACAATGCCTTCCTCAACTGCGGCGCGAGTTGCGTGGAGTGCATCTTCAACGCGAGCTTTCTTTTCCTTCATTTCTACTTCGGTGGCTGCGCCTATGCGCAATACTGCCACGCCGCCCGAAAGCTTGGCAAGACGCTCCTGCAATTTTTCACGATCGTAATCGCTGGTTGTTTTGTCAACTTGGGCTTTGATTTCATTGATGCGCTTTTTGATATCGTCGCTTTTGCCGGCACCTTCTACGATTGTAGTATTGTCTTTGTCAATCGAAATGCGCTTTGCAGTGCCAAGATAGGCGAGAGTAGCACTTTCGAGTTTGAAGCCCTTTTCTTCACTTACAACAGTACCGCCCGTAAGTACTGCAATGTCTTCGAGCATCGCTTTGCGACGGTCGCCGAAGCCGGGAGCTTTAACGGCTGCAACGCGCAATGTGCCGCGAAGTTTATTCACTACAAGCGTAGCCAATGCTTCGCCTTCGATATCTTCTGCAATGATAATCAAACCGCGGCCTGATTGTGCAGTTTTCTCAAGAATAGGAAGCAAATCTTTGATAGCTGAAATTTTCTTATCGTGAATGAGAATATATGGATTCTCGAGAGCTGCTTCCATTGTATCCGCATCGGTTACAAAATATGGTGAGAGATAGCCGCGATCGAATTGCATACCCTCGACTACTTCCATCGAAGTGTCGGTGCCTTTGGCTTCTTCTACCGTGATAACGCCATCTTTGCCTACTTTTTCCATTGCATCGGCTATCAGATTGCCGATAGTGGAGTCATTGTTTGCCGAGATTGTACCGACTTGGGCAATTTCCTTTTTGCCTTCTACTTCACGACTTAAACTCTTGAGTTCTTTGGTGATTGCAGCAACAGCCATATCAATACCGCGTTTCAAATCCATTGGATTTGCGCCTGCTGTTACCACTTTTAGTCCCTCGGCTACAATTGCCTGAGCCAATACGGTTGCCGTTGTAGTTCCGTCGCCTGCTGCATCGCTTGTTTTCGAAGCGACCTCTTTTACTAATTGTGCGCCAAGGTTTTCGCCCGCGTCTTCAAGCTCTATTTCTTTTGCTACGGTTACGCCGTCCTTTGTAACGGTTGGCGCGCCGAATTTCTTGTCAATAATCACATTGCGGCCTTTGGGGCCAAGTGTTACTTTTACGGCGTTTGCCAGCTGGTCTACGCCGCGCTTGAGCGCAGTGCGCGCATCTACTTCGAAAGTTATGATTTTACTTGCCATGTTAGTTATTGCTCCTTACGAGAAAATGATGTCAATGATTAGGGTTAATTATTTTATAATAGCGAAAATATCGCTTTCGCGCATGATAAGCAGATCTTCGCCGCTTACATTGATTTCAGTGCCAGAGTATTTGCCATACAAAACTTTATCGCCGGGCTGCACTTGCATCGCAACAAGTTTGCCATCGTCATTTTGCTTGCCTTGTCCAGCAGCTACCACTTCGCCTTGCATGGGCTTTTCTTTTGCGGTGTCAGGAATAATAATTCCTCCAGATGTTACTTCTTCCGGCTGTGCAGGGCGCACAAGCACCCGATCGTGCAACGGTGTTACATTCATCGTTGAAAATCCTTTATGATTAGTAATACAACTAAGAAAAACGAAAACTCGTTATTTTAGCACTCTACGACGGAGAATGCCAAAAAATATTGTGGTTGGCAGTTATTATGCGTTATAAAGTGGAATATTTAGATGAAAATATCTGTAGTAATTGCAGAAGGACAAACCAAAATCGCCGGACTTTACTTTTGCAAAGTCCGGCGATTTGATGAAATAAAGCAAAATGCAGTGTTTATCTTGCTTTTATTAGATAATATACTGCTACGTTATCGGGGCGCGTTTCTACGCCGCCGCCCGGGTTTGTGGTTGATGCATTTGAAGTGGATATACTGTGAGTGTGATTGCCATTGGACGCCCCAACGCTGATTACAGCCGCAGCGGCGCCTGCGCCAAATGTAGCAGAATTATTATAACCCAATCCAATATCGGTGTATCCGGTTGTGGCGTTTGTCTTTTCATAATGATGCGCAATAAATTTTGCATCCTCTGTTTGAACGCTTCCAATAGCTCTTGGCGAAGACGGATCGTAGCTGTTTGCACCGGCACCGCGTAGAAAGAGTCCTCGCAAGTCAGGGAAATTAGAGCCGACTATTCCTGTCAGTGTTGCTTTTTCGGCTGGAAACAGCACATCGTCGCTTACCGAGCTTATGCTCGAGCCATCGCAAAAGAACCAGCCGCCAAGATTTAGTTTTGTTGTCGTGCCGGCGTCATTTGAGCCGTAGTATGGAATTATGGATCCAATCGGAGGATTATCACCAACTAAGCTTGTGTAAAAATCTTGATCTTGATATTTAGGATCAGATCCGGTTCCATTGAGGTACAATCGAGCCGTCAGTTTCTTGCGCGTTTGGGTTATGCCGGTCATCGTGTATGATATCTCGCCGGTAGCAGAATTGAAATTTACTCCGGCTGGAGTAAGATTCAAAAAGCTGTATTTAACTGTATTCAAATCATCTGAATAGAAAACTTTAATAGAGAGAGCCGTGAAGTCGCCCGGTGTTTTCATTACTTCAGTCACGTCATAGTTGATAGGCGTTGACGGCGGCGCAGGACTGCCGTCGCAGGTAGCATAAGCTGCTGGAGTTATAGATTTAGAAACAGTTTTTACAAGAACAGTTTTGAAGACAAAATCTTCGGCTTTTGCCATGTTAAGCGCTAAGGCAATACAAAAAACAAAAGCGGCAAATCTTAACAAATTTATTGTTTTCATGGTATTTGTAATAGTATTAAGAGACAAATGACAGAATAGATGTTAGTTCTTAACCGCATTCGCAGTATTGTTATGTATTATTTGGTCAAAAGCTGCTTTGTTCAGTTGATTTTGTATTTTCTTCATGGCTATTTCACGATATGCCGGGTCATGTGCTAATTTATTAAAGAATGGATGAGTTGTTACATCGCCACCGCCTCTTACAAAAATGTCTTGAGCTTGTGAGAGCGCTTGACGCATCGCATCATCATTGAAAAATGTGCTTGGAACAACTGAATTCGCAGATGATTTGCCGTCATTTATGGGGGTTATGGAAGTTCCAGCAGCAAGCAGTGCAGCAGAATTAGTATTTGAGAGATTGTTAAGAACTTTTTCCGTATAGTCAGGCGTTGCAACAGATGAAACTTTTGAAGCTGGCAAATTCATCATTTTTTTATAACCCGGAACTAATGTAGCCAAAGTTGAGTTAATCTGTGATATTGCCCCATCCATGCTACGTATTTGTTCATTTTGTTTTTCAATTTTTGCATTTTGCAGTTCGATAACCGACATAAGAGCATTCGTATTCAGGCCAACAGCCACTCGAATAATATTGAAATCCGGATTGTTGCCAACCGACCATGCAACGCCTACAATCTTTTTGTAGTCCTCAACTTGCATGTTTACAGGCGATTTTGCTATACCTAATCCATTCCCGCCGCCGCTTGGCAGAATATAATCGCCAAGATTAACAGGACCAAGCACGCGAACCGGCACTTGTCCCATAAAAGCTACTTTCTCATAATCTTTAGATTTTCCTTCTTCGGGAGTATTGCCTAAGACAATTGGCTTCATAGAAATAACCATAAATTGCTCTGCTTGGTCGGTATTCTTGCTTATTTTGCCGCCGTATACGCCTACAATATCCGATATGCCAAATTTCTCTTTTGTATCTGCTTTTGGCAGCCATTCTGCATAGTCGGCTGAGCCAGATTCATAAGTAACCCCAATATTGTTTGCCACCATGGTGTCGTAGCTGCACTTTAACTGTTTAGCGTCGTTTACTCCTTGTATGGCATCGCTTAAGTCAATACCTGCGGTAACGATGTTAGCTGCATACATAACTTCGTTGGCAACCTTCAATATTACATCAACCGCTCCGGTAGCTGCAATGGAGGCGCATCCGCCGAGCGTAGCGCCGCCGCAAACAATACGCCCACCTTCGTCTGTAGATGATTGAATAATTTCTGCTGTGCCTATCACACCGTCGGCTATTGCAAAACCAAGTGCTATTCCCGCTGTTGTAACTGAAGCTTCTGCATTGCTTATTGCATAGTCAAGCTCTCGTAAAAAGTGCAAATGCTCGCTGTCGCTGGGCAGATCGGTCAAAGACTGTCCTTCAATGCGGCCAACAGTGTTGTTATCACCGTCAATAAAACGAACAAAGTCATTGCTGATATTGACGCCTTTTGTGCCAACTTTAATGGCAATGCCGTTTGCAGGACCTGCCGGTGTTGCGTCTCCAGAATAGTCGCCTTGCTGAGGCGTTGCCTGCTTATTTGTGCTGCGATTTTCAAACGTTGCTATAAAGTTCTTATTGGCAGTCCCTTCGCCTACAAATTTGAAACCGGCAGAATAAACTGCCGAAAACTCATTGGCAACAGCGGTGGCTGTATCGCCTAGTGCAAAACCGCGAGATCCTGCACTACTTCCTATGCCGAGAGCAACGCCATAATCGCCGGTAACGGAATTGTTTCTTCCACCTAAAATACTGCTGTAATTTGCTCCGGATTGTACGGCATTCGTTGATCCGCCTAGTACGGAGTTCCAATTTCCACCGCCCGAAGCAATGCTATTGGACTGACCGCCGCCGATAAAATTATAAGTACCGCTATTGATATTATTCGATGCTCCGCCTGCGATTGCGCCGCTTGTCGCACTATTGGCTATATTATTGTCATTTCCGCCACCGATAAAAGCATCAGTTGCAGCAGCGATATCATTAAGAGTTCCACCAACTATTGCTGAGTGATTTCCTCCGTCAGCGATATTATTATTATTTCCGCCGCCGATAATTGCGTGAGTGGCAGCGCCGATGTCGTTTGTATTTCCACCGAGAATTGATGAATAATTTCCTCCGTCAGCGATGTTATTATCATAGCCACCGCCGATTGTTGCATTTGTTGCGCCGGTGGATGTTCCAACATCATTTCCAGCACCTCCGCCAATTGTCGAGTTTGTGCCGCCATTTGCAATATTATTGTCATTTCCGCCACCGATAAAAGCATCGGTTGCAGCAGCGATATCATTAAGAGTTCCGCCAACTATTGCCGAGTGATTTCCTCCGCTAGCGATATTATTATTATTTCCGCCGCCAACAATTGCGTGAGTGGCAGTGCCGATGTCGTTTGTATTTCCACCGAGAATTGATGAATAATTACCTCCATCAGCGATGTTATTATCATTGCCGCCGGCGATTGTTGCATTTGTTGCGCCGGTGGATGTTCCAATATCATTTCCAGCACCTCCGCCAATTGTCGAGTTTGTGCCGCCATTTGCAATATTATTGTCATTTCCGCCGCCGATAAAAGCATCGGT
>JBDHXA010000089.1:0-11047 GCA_039810485.1 Chlorobiota bacterium
GAGACGCATAGACAACCGTCCAAGAAAAATACTTGGATGGAAAACTCCAATTCAAGTATTTACTGATAATTACAAATGTGTTGCACTTCAGTGTTGAATCCGCCAGACAAAAAAAGCCATTTGCAAGTCATTGACTTGCAAATGGCTTTTCATAAGCGCACCCGTAGGGATTCGAACCCCAAACCTTCTGATCCGTAGTCAGATGCTCTATCCAGTTGAGCTACGGGTGCTTTATAGAGGCGTTGTTACAAATTGTCAAGCTAATTTGGCCACCAATTTAGCCAAGCCGGATTTATGATTTGCGGCATTATTCTTGTGAATAAGGCCTTTTTTGACTACTTTGTCGAGAACGCTGTACGCTAACTTAAGCTTTTCCTGACCTTCAATTGCTGTTTTAGCGTTGCGGACTGCTTTTAGTGTCTCGCGGAGTAATTTTTTCTTACCGCGATTATAAATCATGCGCCTGCGCGATTGACGAATCCTCTTAATTGCTGACTTGTGATGTGCCATTTATATGCTTCCGTTACAAAATTTAGAGCTGATTGCAAGAAATAGAAAACAAAAATAGGGTATTTTTATGGCTTTTACAACTTTTTTGCTCGAAAATAGAAATAAAGTCAAATTGAATGTCTAAACAGCGTTTACTCTTAGCGGTTAATCGCTCTATTTTTTAAGACGTCCAATGAACACATGAGTAGAAAGCCAATATTTTAAGGCAATCATCAATTTATGAGTTGTAGCTACGCGAATTTTATGCTTATAGACATTAAAGTCATTCAGTTCGATTTTTTCTAAAAGACGGTAGTATATTGCATCCATTATTTCGGCGGCAAACATTGTTATGCGCTCGTCTGGTCTGAGCGCAGTGCGTGCTTTATGATATAATTCTCTAGTACGCCGCGCTTCAAACCTCATAAGCTCGATAAAGTTGTCATTATACGCTTCATTCATCACGTCTGTTTCAGAGTAACGGAAACGATCCATATCTTCTTGTGGCAAATAGATATAGCCTCGGTCTTTGTCGGTCTTAATATCGCGAAGAATATTGGTGAGTTGAAGCGCATAGCCCAAATTTATCGCATATTCTTTTGTTTCCTCGTATTTATAACCGAAAATTTCGATGCACATCAGTCCGACAATGCTGGCTACACTATAGCAATAATCTTTTACTTCGGCAAATGTTTGGTAGCGATGCTGCATCAAGTCGCGCTCGCATCCGTCTATGAGAGTGAGAAAATATTGCTTTGGAATTGAAAATCGGCGAATAACGACGGCTAACGGCAAAAGCAGGGTGGAAGAGCCGTCGTAGCAACGTTCAATCTCGGCGCGCCACTTTGCCAATCGCTCTCTTTTGCGAAAAATTACTTCGTCTGCCGACGTGAAAATCTCATTAGGAATTTCGTCCACAATATCGTCAATTTGTCTGCAAAAAGCGTAAACAGTATTAATTGCCTCCCGTTCATCTTTTGGCAGAAAACTAAACGAATAGTAGAAACTCGTTTTGTTCTGCGTCGGAAGTCCGGCATTGATGTTTATGTCTGCAATTATACTATTAGGCATGGTTCCGAAATATTTTTTTTAGGACATGAAATGCGATAAAAACGCCGTCGGCAACATTGAGTGATGGACGCTTTTGCAAGATGTTTAGCCCTAATTTTTGAGTTTTGCGCAGTATTTGTCTGCCGCCTTCGATCGTTGCCGCGATTTCTAAACGCAAGCGTTTTTCTGAAAAATAATGCAACAATTTACGCCCTTGAATAAACATTGCATCGGTTTCAGCGATAAGTTGCGGAAATGATTGTAAGAATATACGATTAAATTCTGCGCTTTGCAAATAATCTTCGTCAAATGCCATTTTTCCAAAGATATTACGCGGCAGATATATGCGGTTTTTATGAATGTCTCGCGAAATATCCTGCCAGAAATTAGCAAGCTGCAAGGCGGTGCAAATCTTGTCTGAAAGTTCAACTGTTGTTGGATTATGAATTTTTGCAAGGTAAAGAACAAGTTCTCCGACAGGATTTGCAGAGAAATTACAATACTCTAAAAGGTCGGAAAAAGCATCGGGCTGCTGAAAAAGCGCATCGCGTTTGAATGCTTCAAGTAGTCGCAGAAAAGGAGACGCCGGCATTCCAAAATCTTGACGCGTTTTATTGAGCGCAATAAATATTGGATTGCTTCCCGAGCTCGTTGATTCGAGCATCTGCCCAAATTGCGTCAAGGCATTAAGCTGCGTCTCTGATCCTAAATGAATAAGCTCGTCGCCAATATCGTCGGCTATGCGGCTGAATGCATAGACGCTGTAAAAGTGCGGGCGAAGTTCGAACGGAATCAGCATTGAGCCAACAGGGAAATTTTCGTAATGCCCTAATGCTAAGCGACGGCAAAAGTCAAATGCTTCGCGCTCATCCGATACGCCAAAACGCCCGCCGTCATTTTGCGCAAGCTCGAGAAGCTCTCGGTCGCTAAATTTCATTAAACTCTTAAAAATTATGATATTTCAGTACAGTTGTTATTTCTTTCACAAAAATAGAAAAAACTGTTGTTAAAGCGTATGACGCTATTTTTGAATGATTTTTAACTTATTGTGCATATTTTATGCTCGATGAATTATTGCGATTCGATACATTGCTATTTTATATTTTTAATGGCACTCTAACAAATTCTCTCTTTGATGCAATAATGCCTATTGTTACCGAAGTGAAAAATTGGATCCCGCTATATATCATTCTCTTTGCATGGCTACTGTGGAAACGTCGCCGCGAGGGCGCGATAGTGTGCCTAATGCTTATTATAGGCGTAATTATTGGCGATCAGTTCAACTCGTCTTATCTAAAAGAATGGGCTGGCAGAATACGCCCATGTCATGTGCTTGAGGGTGCTCGGCTAGTGGGAGTACAATGCGGCGGCGGCAAATCATTTCCATCATCTCATGCCGTTAATAATTTCATGGCAGCCGCATTACTCGGATATTATCTGCCAAAGCGAAAATACTGGTGGTTTGGAATTGCAGCATTTATTGCATATTCTCGCGTTTATGTAGGAGTGCATTATCCGCTCGACATTCTTGCCGGTGCGGTTGAAGGCATGATGCTTTCATTTGGGCTTATCGTTTTGCAACAATATGCTGCTCGAAAAAGTCAGCTGTTCTCAATCAGTTTCGAAACGCCAATAAATGAGGTTCCTTCGTCTGTCTAACATTAAATCAAAGCTAAAGAATGAATAACGCCACACGCGAATTCTCAATCGACTCATCTTGCGAAAGCTTGCCCCCCGAAGAAGTGATAAGATTCTTAGAAAGTCCGTCGTCGTATTTGCACCGCCCTCAACAAGTGCAGATAATTCAAACACATGCTTCGATTGTGGCAGTTGCGTCGCCTTATGTTTATAAGGTGAAGAAATCTGTTAATTTGGGATTTTTAGACTATTCCACCCTCGAATCGCGGCGCTTCTATTGCGAGCGTGAAGTTGAGCTAAATCAACGTTTAGCTTCGGGTATATATTTGGGTATTACGCCGATAGTTCGCTCGCCGCATGATGGGCAATTAATGTTTTCTGAAACTGGCAAAGCAGTCGAATATGCTGTAACAATGCGACAAATACCCGATGAGGCATTATTAAAAAATCGGCTGGCTAAAGGCAGGATTTCACGTTCGAATATGGCTGAAATAGGAAAACTTCTTGGCAGCTTCTATCGGCTTCAGCAAGCAGATTCGCAAATTGCATTATTTGGCTCGCCGGAAAACATCCGTTACAGTATAGACCAGAATTATGAGCAGACGGAACAATTTATCAATAATGCGATATCGGCGGCCGCGTTCAAAGCAATACGAGCGCATAACGATCAATTTTTTAAATTGCATGCAAATACGCTGGAGCAGCGGGCATCGGAAGGGCGCATTCGCGAATGTCATGGCGATTTGCATCTTGAGCACATAGCTTTTCTTCCAGATGGAATTCGCATTTTCGATTGCATTGAGTTCAACGATAGATTTCGATGTATTGACACTTCCTGCGATATTGCATTTTTGGCGATGGATCTTGAGTTCAACAAGCGATTCGATTTGGCGCAAACATTTGCAGATACGGTTTTTGCAGAAACTTCAGACAATGATTACTCCACACTGAATTTCTACAAGTGCTACCGTGCATACATTCGAGGTAAAGTTGCCGCTTTGCGCTC
Organism: Chlorobiota bacterium; assembly: GCA_039810485.1. Classification (GTDB taxonomy): domain Bacteria; phylum Bacteroidota; class Ignavibacteria; order Kapaibacteriales; family UBA961; genus JADZAA01. The sequence goes on from JBDHXA010000089.1 coordinate 4,184, forward strand.
TATTTCAACAACAATTCCCGAAAACGAGCGATCGCTTTCGCTGACTGCTGCCAAAAAATATTTTCGTCTTGCACTGCACTATGCACTTTCACAGTCACGCTCGCTGGCAATATTTGTCATGGGCAAGCCCGCTTCCGGCAAAAGTTCGCTGGCGCAGCATATTGCAGCAGAAACCGGCTGGAAGTACTGTTCGTCGGATATAACGCGCAAAGAATTGGCCGGAGTGAATTTATATGATCGCGGCAGTGCTGAGGAACGTAAAAAACTGTATGCCGCTTCAATGACCGAGTTAACTTATTCGGCTATGGAAAAAGAGCTTGCATCGTGCGGCGCCGCCGGCAGACAAATTGTGATAGATGCAACATTTGGACGAAAAGATATGCGTTTGCGATTTAGGAAAGCAGCCGAAAAATCTGGAATGTCGTATCGGTTTCTTGTAGTTCGCGCTGATGAAAAGGAAGTTGCAGAGCGCCTCAAGCGACGCGAGAAAAATACTCATTCAATTTCGGATGCGCGGCTCGAAGATTACTACGCCATCACTGAAGCTTTCGAGGAGCCGGACGAACTAAACGACAAGCAAAAAATTGAATTGCAATGCGCCGGATCGCAGCGCGAGTTTTGCGGCGACGTCCTTGTAAAACTAGTAATATCTGGCTTTGAGTAATTGCAAAATCTTATACTTTGTTGTTTCTTAGCTGATTTGCCCACCAAAAAAAGTTGCCGAATTAGCCATAAAAACGCCTCTTATCCGTAAGAATAAGAGGCGTTTCATGTTTATATAAGGCGTTGTGTATCTTAACGTCGCGGACGGTCATCGCGTCGCGGACGGTCATCATGTCGCGGACGGTCATCGCGTCGCGGACGGTCGTCGCGCTGCGGACGGTCGTCGCGTCGCTGGCGCTGGCGTTCTTCGTAGCCCTCAGGCTTTTCGAGCAACACTTTATGGCTCAGTCGGAATTTGCCGTCGGGCTGAATTTCCATAAGCTTCACTTCAATTTGTTGACCAACCTTCAACACATCGCCAACATTTTCAAAAAAGTCATAGCTTATTTGTGAGATGTGAAGCAGACCTTTGGTTTTAGGCAAAAACTCCACAATGGCGCCTAAGCCCTCGCGCACTTCTTTGACGGTTGCCATATAGACGCTGCCAACTTCCGGCGGGCGAACAATGGATTGAATGCGCTCGACAGCTTTTGCGGCAGATTCGCCGTCTATTGCCGATACGACAACAGTTCCATCGTCTTCAATATTGATTTCCACGCTAAATTCGAGGCACATTGCGCGAATAACCGAGCCGCCAGAGCCTATTACGGCACCGATTGATTCCACAGGAATTTGGAAAGTGGTAAGACGCGGCGCATGCGGTGAAAGATCTTTGCGGGGCGCTTCGATTGCCTCGTTCATTTTGCCGAGAATATGCAAGCGTCCGTTGCGGGCTTGCATCAGCGCTTTCCTCATAATTTCGAGCGAAAGACCTTCGATTTTTATATCCATCTGGCAGGCGGTAATGCCATCAACAGTGCCGGCAACTTTGAAGTCCATATCGCCAAGAAAATCTTCATCGCCCAAAATATCGGAAAGAATGGCCACATCGTCACCTTCTTTGATAAGTCCCATTGCAATGCCAGAAACAGCTTTTTTCAGTGGAACGCCAGCGTCGAACATTGCAAGCGATCCGGCGCAAACTGTTGCCATCGAAGATGATCCGTTTGATTGTAATATGTCGGAAACAATTCGAATAACATAAGCAAAATCTTCACTTCCGGGAGCTACCATTTTCAGCGCACGCTCCGCGAGATTTCCGTGCCCTGTTTCGCGACGGCTTACTCCAGTCATTCGCCCTGCCTCGCCTGTGCTGAACGGCGGAAAATTGTAGTGTAGCATAAAACGTCGGAAATACAGTGGCAAAAGACCGTCGACCATTTGTTCATCGTCTTTGGTGCCAAGCGTAACGGTTGTCAAACTCTGCGTTTCGCCACGTGTAAAAAGCGCCGAACCGTGAGTGCGCGGCAGTAATCCGACTTCTACGGATATAGGACGGATATCGGTTGTAGAACGCCCGTCAAGACGGTGGTTTTCGTCCAAAATCATGCGTCGCATTTCTGTTTTTTCGAGTTTGCCAAGCAATTCGTCTATTTGTTTTGCGCGAGCTGATGCGAGAGAAGTATCTTCAAGCGGCAATTTATCTGCAATAGCGGTGTGAAGCGACTCACGAAGAGTTCTGCGGAATTCTGAACGCTGCTCTTTTGTTGAATTGTTTCGAATTTGTGAGCGAATTTGTTCTTGAGCAATTACCTTTACCTCGGAAATTAATTCTTCGGGATACACGATTTCCGCCACTTCTTTCTTTGCTTTGCCGGCCAAAGCGACAAGCTGACGTTGCAAATCGTTGATTTGGCGAATATGCTCATGAGCAAATTCCATCGCTGCAACAAAATCCTCTTCAGAAATTTCTTTGCTGGAACCTTCCACCATCATTATGGCGGTGTCTGTTCCGGCTACGGTTATTTCCATGTCGGACTGCTCTAATTGGCTGAGAGTTGGATTGATGATGAATTCGCCGCGAATGCGTCCGACGCTGACCTCTGAAAATGGGCCATTAAAAGGTATATCGCTGAGCATTAGAGCTGCCGATGCGCCAACTGCCGAAAGAGTGTCCGCATCGTGCTCTTTGTCGCTAGAATATACTGTGGCGACAATTTGCGTTTCGTAGCGCCAGCTTTTTGGGAAAAGCGGGCGGGCGGGGCGGTCAATCAGACGCGCCGAAAGAACTTCTTTGTCCGACGGCTTGCCTTCACGTTTAAAGAAACCGCCTGGAATTTTGCCGGCAGACGCTACTTTTTCGCGGTATTCCACCGTAAGCGGAAGAAAATCGACTTCACGCGGCTGCTCGGAAGCGCAAGCAGTTACGAGCGTCATGGTGTCGCCGTATCGAACCATAACCGCACCGCCTGCTAATTTGGCAAAGCGCCCTGTTTCGAGCGAATATTCTTTGCCGTTAAGAGTTAAGGATAATGTGTGCATACACTAAGCCCTTGTAAAATAAAATTAATAAAAAGGGAAAGTCAGGCAAGGGCTGTTTTCACGCTGAGCGGAGGAAAGAACCGGTAGAAACAGATGCTTTCCTGCACTCAGAATGATGCTTCTTATAGAAAGAAGCCAACCGTTAAACCGGACAGCATCTAAAAGTTTTCAGAAAAGATAAAAAATCGGCGTTTGAACTCTAAAAATGCAAACGGCGCTTTTAGAAGCGCCGCCGTTTGGACAAAGAGAGCGTTACTTGCGTATTCCAAGAGCCGCGATAACGGCGCGATACCGCATCAATTCGTTTCTATGCAGATAATCAAGGAGTTTGCGACGTTTGCTTACAAGTTTCATCAGGCCGCGACGGCTATGATAATCCTTGCGAAAAGATTCCAAATGTCCTTGCAAATCATTGATATGCTCAGTAAGAAGAGCTATCTGTACTTCAGGAAGACCGGTATTTTCGGCATTGCCGCCATATTTTGCAACAAGTTCCGCTTTGCGTTCTTTTGTTATCATGAAAAACCCTAATCAAGAAATAGTTAACAAACAAAAATACGGAAAAAATAGGAATTAAACTCAATTTCCTTGATGGATTGAGCAAATTCTATCATAGATTTCAAAGATTTATCACCCCTTGGCTTATGGAATAGGCGATAATTTTACCTCAAAAAGTTTTGGCCATAATTTGCCGGTCAAGTAAATGGCTTTTGTTGAACGGTCGCAAGCAATGCCATTTAGCACTTCAGCGCCTGCCGCGCGGTCGGCGTCGGTCAATAGCGCGCCGGCATCAATCCAACCGATTATTTCGCCTGTTTGCGGATTGATGCGAACAATATTATTTGTTTGATAAATATTTGCCCATATTTCGCCATTAATGTATTCAATCTCATTGAGTTCATCAACGGCACGATTCTTATCGAACACAGAAATAGAGCGAATAACGTGGAAATCATCAGGAGAGAGGAATGAAATTGTGTTTGAGCCATTGGTCATAATCAATGATTCGCCGTCATTGCACAGCCCCCAGCCCTCGCCTCTATACCTTTGCTCTCCTATAAGGTTTAAATTTTTTGGGTTATAGATGAAGCATCGTTCGTCGCGCCAAGTTAATACGTACAGTTTGTCATGTAATAGAGTGAGACCTTCGCCAAAAACTTCTGGCGGCAATTTTACTATTTGTAATATTTTCCATGTGCGCATATCTATCTTGCGAAGCGTAGAGCGTCCTACTAAACCGCCGGTTTCATAGAGAATACCTTCATGTATTTCAAGCCCTTGAGTGTAGCATGTATTGTCATGCGGCAATGTTCTGACTATCGTTGCTTCCGATTGTTCAAGCTGGATAGCAGGGGATGGAGTCGTTTGCTTCGGTGTCTCTACGGGCGAGAGTGCAGGCGTAGTTTTAGGCAAGTCCGACGCATGACGGCTTTCCGAACACGATAGGCAGAACAAAACTGTAGAGAGTAATAGAATTAGAAAAATGTAATATTTCATTAAACAATTATGTTAATGTGAAGCAGATGAAAAGCGCTGAAAAGTTTTTGTCAAAAATTATTCGCGAACAGGGGTTTCGACGGTGATTTGCACAGTTCGCGAGTAGCTTCGGCCTTGCGGAGTTGAATTGTCATAGAGCAGCGATGTGCTGCCAATCGGCAGAATAATAACGCGGCTATCGGGCAAATCCAAGAACTTTTGCGTTTCAATGCAGCGCCGCCGAGCAAGGTCGCTATTGTACGACAGTTCGCCGGTTCTGTCGGCATAGCCGGCAATAGTAACTCGCGATTCGGGTGTTATATGCGATTGAATATTTTCGAGTGTTTTACGATTTACCGGGCCGATTTCAGCGCTGTTAAAATCAAAAACAATTAGAGCAAATCGTTCGATACGTACATCATTTTTGAGCTCATAGCGCTTTTTTCGCAAAGTGAGCTGCTGCACTTTTAGCGATGTGCGCGCATTTTGTTCCTCGCCGCGCTCGTTGCGAACGTTGAGCACTATATTGACAGGCGTTTCAAATTTTGGCTGCGGCATTATTTCAACATTCCATGACTGAATGCCGGGCATGGAAGATCCGGAGTATTCTCGCAGTTTCTCACCGCTTTGCTCCACATTGATATTCCACTTTGAAATAATTGTGTCGCTTTGAACAATCGGCTGAATTTCAATGCGAGGAGGCGTTGTTTTTCTTTCTATTTCGCGCAGAGAGACAGGACGAAAGATTTCAGGATCGTCGCTATAAAGTTCGGCGCGACGGTTTTCTTCGCGGCCGTCATCAATGGAATTATTTGCAGCTTTTTCCGGTAACCCTCGTGTTTTTTTTGAGATTCGAGATGGGTCAATGCCCCAAACATGCTCAAAGTATTGTTGCAATTCTGCGGCTCGCGAGCTAACAATTTCTGCTCTGCCGTCTTCGCCAATTGTATTGCTGGCGCCTATAATGACAAGCTGTGCATTTGGATGGCTTCGTAGTCGCGAGCCAATAATGTTAAGCATTTGCGAGTAGATGCCAAGAGTGTTATGCGGAAGGTTTTCCTCTTTAAACTGACGCGCGCGCTGCATATCGAGCAAGATCATGCCTGTCTTATCCAATCGTCCGCTATTGGGGCTGAAAAAAATATAGGGTAGCAATGGAAATTCTTCTTCAGTTTCTATCTCCTCTATTCGAATCGTGGGCTGTTGCTGGCGTGTGCCGTCGGCTTCTATGCCCACTGCTGTTATAGCCGCCGAGAAAATGGATTGCCGAGGTATTTCATGCAAATAATTTTCTGTAATGGTTGTGCGGCGCAGTTCAACGCTGCCTTCGCGAATAGTTTCTATTTGTGTGTTAGAGCGAATGCGTGTTATACGGGCTTGGTTGATGCCGGCGGTAAATTTTGTTGATGTGTCGCGCAAATACACAGTGTCGCGCTCATAACGAATTTTTTCGGGCGGATATACTGCAAATGTTATTCCCGCGCCAACTTGCAACGTGTTTGCTTTCCAAGGCACATCAGACATATTGACAAAAGGCAGAAAATAGCGGGCATCCGGACGAAGAAATTTGCTGCCGCCTATTGGCAATTCGTAACTAAGGCCAATTATGCTCGAAAAAAGCAAAGAAGATGCATTGGCAATATTGCCCGTCTTGTCATTGCGAAATGCCCGTCCATCCAAAAAAGTTGCCGATAAAGGCGCGGTGATTGTCTCTCGAACATCAGCTTTTGCATTGAAAAGATAAGCAAACGAAAGACCGACATGGGCAATAAGACCATCAACAATATTAATTGCAAGCGTCGGCTCCAAACCTATGGTGTAAAAAGTGGATGCGAGGCGATGCTCAACTGTTACCGGCGTGCTAATTGTATCAAATGGCGCAGTATTGCGGCGTACAAGAGCATTGCCTATGGTTTCAGGAGTGATGAGAACGCCGCTAATGTTTGAAAATGCAGGACGTATTTGCAAACGCAAAACATTATTCAATGGGATTTCACCGACAAGGCCGGCCGCCAATCCATTTCCACTGCCGGAAGTGAATTGAGGGCAACAACTAGTAAAACCGGGCAGTTCTCCAAAATCAGCGGTGTGTGAATTGAGATTGTATGCCCCAAAAATTCCCAAATAATACAATGGCGACCGATTTGCAGTTTGTGCAATTGCGCTTGACATGCTGCACAAAAGAAAAACTGCGATAAAAATAAGAAAAGAGCGATATAGAGATGCCGCTGTCATAGTATAGTCGTTAAAAATTGAGAGCAAAGGCAAATTTACGAAAATCCAACGGCAATAGCGTCCTAAACGTTTATAGAAAGAGGGCAAATTAAGTAACTCTAATTATCTTAGAGGTTGTACAACAAGATT
>JBDHXA010000090.1:0-10948 GCA_039810485.1 Chlorobiota bacterium
TGCTGTCTTGCATGGACTTTTGAATATATATGCGAATTTTATTATCTTTATTTTAACTTCCTTCAATAAAATAAACAACCTTTTAAGAGGGGGCTCAAACATACTATGAAAACAATTATTTTTACTCTATTTTTATGCTTTGCTTATTCTGCTAGTGCAGATAATGTATTGCAAGTTCGCGGCAGATATTTAACCACGCCATGCGGCGATACTATTGTGTTGCACGGTCTAAATAAAATGTGTATTTACGATGCCAACGATTTTGGGATGCCAATAATTCCTGAAATTAAGAAAACCGAAGCGAATGTATTGCGTATTGTGTGGGATAAAAGCGGAAGTGCTGAAAATCTTGACCGTGTTATTCAGGCAACAATTGATAATGCTATGATTCCTATGGTGGAAATGCACGACGCAACCGGAAATTGGAACGAAGTTGATGGTGTGGTTGATTTTTGGCTTAGCGATGATATTCTTTCTGTTGTTCGGAAGCATAGCAAATATATTTTAGTAAATATTGCAAACGAGCCGGGTGATTATAATATAACAGCAGTCCAGTTTACTGATAAAATGAGCAAAGCAATTCAGCGCTTCCGCACCTCAGGAATACAAGCGCCTCTTGTGCTCGATGCCACGGGCTATGGCCAAAATATTGATATTTTGATTAATAACGCATGGGAAATAACTGCCGCAGATCCGCTTCATAATATTATGTACTCCGTGCATATATATTGGGATCCGAAATATTACCCTAATCGCGAAACACTTTTGCAACAAAAATTGGAGTATGTTGCAAACAACAATATTCCATTATTGATTGGCGAGTTTACAGGATGTTATACCGACGATCCGAACTCAACCGATGATATATGGAAAATTATCATAGAAAAATGTGATCAGTATAAAATAGGATGGTTGCCATGGGAATGGGGTCCGGGAAATGGAATTTACGAAGCAGGCAAAGAACCAATTCTATTCCCTAAAATGGATATTACTTCAGATGGCAAATTTGCATCCATAAAAGATGGCTGGGCAAAAGAGGTTGTTTTAACAAGCCGTTTTAGTATCAGGAATACTTCTGTAACACCCGAATATATTATAAGGAAAGGTGAATGTCCAGCAAGTGGTGTAGATGGAAATATTGCGCTGAATCAGATACATGTAGAGCCAAATCCGGCTAATACTCACATACATATTGCGGGTAATTTGACAAATAAAATTGTAGTGCATACAGTGCAAGGTCAAAAAGTATGTGAATTAGAGGCTCAATCTGATGGAATAATAGATTGCTCACAATTAGCAAACGGAATATACTATATGACTTATTTCCTTGACAATCAATGCATGCACACAATAATAAGTATTCTAAGATAATTGACGAGCATATCCTAAGATAATAATAATGAAGGATTTATCACATAAATAAATTTATACTAAAATACATGACATTATTAAAAATTAGAAAATAAAGCAAATAAATACGACGCTCTTTCCTTTTATGATTGATAAGTTTTTGGCAAAGGGTTGTTAGTTTTATTATGCATTTTTGATAACTATAAAAGAGATAATAGTCAATATATGTAGAAATCTATTTTCGCAGTAGGTGCGTATATTCTTCAAATCCGACCTTTATTACAAATAACAACGTACTTTTTAATAAAAAACAAAGGAATGCACAGATGAAAAATGTGTCGTTTTTCTTATTATTCATTCTGTCGGCGTTCTATGCCGGAGCCCAAGAATTTAATGTAACCGGCAATAACTTTGACACAACTTTGTGCGGTACAAAAAAGTGTCAAAAGGTATTTTTTAAAAACTCTGCGGCAAATCCGTTAATAATTGAGTCAATTGGTGTGTTGGGTCCGACATTTACTTTAGAAGATGCAGGATATGCTCCGCCTCACAACGTTAAGGCAGGTGATTCTATAGGATTTACTTTTTGTTATGCAGCAACTACATCAGGTAAAACAAACTCTGAAGAAATTACAATTCAGATTACTGGCGCTGCAACGCTGCAACTTGTAACTTTGAAGGGCAAAACTGTAGCACCTCGGTTAGTAGCAGGGCAATCAACTGTTGATTTTGGGAGCATCCTTGTAGGAACTTCAAAGTTGATAACGGTTGTTGTAACTAATCAGGGCGATGCTCCACTTACTATTCCTAATGCAACGGGTGTTAATCCACCTTTCTTTTTTACTCATGGCGCTGGAATTGTGCTGCAGCCCGGACAAAGCGATACATTGAATTTTCTTTATGTTCCAACAGCCGATGGAATTCAAAACGGCACTGCTGAATTTAGCGGGCTTCATTGCCAGAATGATGTTTCGATTTCATTGCAAGGTACGGCAGTTAAAGCACCCTTAGCAACAGTCGGAGGCGTATTGCGGATAAATCCTTCAATTGTCAATTTTGACACTGCAATGTGCGGGCAACAAAAATGCATCAATGTTGAGTTTAGAAATATTGGAAACGAAAACGTTAATATTCGCTCTGTAGAAAACGTGCCATCGGATCCTTTTAGCGGCACTATACCAACCAATCCAATTGCAGTAAATGGTGTTTCGTCTTTTCAACTCTGCTATCAGCCAACAGCGGTACCGAAAGCAGACAGTCAAACAGTCATTTTGCACGCCGATACCCGTCAATCACTAAGCATTGGGATGTTGTTTGATATAAGCGGAAGTATGTCACTTCCGATTAGCAATAGCGATGCGACTATAAGGATTTCAGCCGCAAAAGATGCTGGGAAAGTGTTTATTGGACAATTGATTAACGATGCGCAGCGCAATGTGATAGACAGAGCGCAAATTATGTCGTTTTCATCGCCGGCATCAGCGTTTATAATAAATGATGCTTTTACGACTAATAGAAGTTCATCTATAAATGCAATTAAGAATTTAAATGCAATGGGTTATACATGTTTGTACGAATCAATTATACGTGCAGTTAATAGTATTAAATCTGAGCCCAATCCGGTATTAGTGCTGCTTTCTGACGGAAGAGACGAAGGGTGCGATGTTGCCCGTGTCCTTCAAGACGCTCTTGATGTAATAGCTGTAAACAAGATTCGAATATTTGTTGTTGGAATTACCGACCCCAATGATCCATTTGCAAATATATTGCGTACGATTGCACAAACAGGTAATGGCACTGCGGCATTTGTGCGCACACAACAAGAACTGACTAACGCATTTATTCAGATCGCTCAACAACTTAGTCAAAACGTCCAAGTTGAATTCAAATTGAAAGGCACATCCGTTGCGCCATTGCTCACAATTATTCCGTCATCGGTAGAATTTGATTCAGTTAAAGTTGGTGAAACCAAATGCGTGCAAGTAGCTGTCAGTAATATAGGCACTGCGCCGCAAGCATTCTCGCCAGCACTGTTTGTCGGACAAGATCCTCAGTTCGCAATCCGGAATCTTCCTCTGGCTACGCTACAGCCAAATGCGTCTGCAACTACATTTGATGTATGTTTTACGCCGGCATCATTGCGTAATAAAAGCACAATAGTAATTTTTGAATACAATAAATGTCGCCAGCAAATTACATTCAACGCTCATGGCGTTGGATATGATAGTGTTGTAATTGTGATGGATACAATTATCAATAATGCCAAGATGGGCGACACGGTTAGCATACCGATAAAACTTATTTCAAACATACCTACTTCCTATAAAGTTGATTCGCTCCAGCTATCGGTTGAATACAACCCAACGGTATTATATGCTGCAGGCACGCAAACGAACAATACCATTACTGCTCTTTTGTCTCAAACCAAGGTGTTAACTAGCTTCGGCGAAACTGCTGGAAATACAACATTCTCATATAGTAACGGAACATTAGCAAATACGACAATAAATGCAGAGTTAACTACTCTGAATTTCCACATTTTACGTGGCAATGATATTTATTCCAATGTGCGTATTACTCAAGCAAGCTTTGCCGATGGCAATCCTAAAGTTGGAATTATACAATCGGCTAAAGTTAATCTTGATACTGTGTGCTATTTGCCACAGCGACTTTTAGATGTGAGTAAAAGGATTGGTAATATTCAAATTACCAAAGTAGTTATGCAACGTAATGGCGATGAGGCGGATGTTATATTTACTCAAAAACAAAGTGCAATGGTAAAGATTTCCTTGTTCGATCAACTCGGCAGAAGGATTGCTGACTCGAGGCCAGAATTCTTTACTGATGGCGAGCATATGCAGTCAATACGGTTGAACGGATTGAGACAGGGTATGTACGCAGTTCGTATCGAAGCAGATGGCAGCAATGACTCCACAGTCATAAATTTTATTCCTTAACAACCAATAAAGGAACAAACTATGAAAAATATACTTTTCAGTTTATGCGCTTTTACTTTGTTATGGACATCTGCTCTGCAACAAGCATATACAGCAACTTGCTTTGAAAAAAAGACAGCACCTATGCTATTGCTATCGCGCGATATGATTTTAGAGCCGGGGGAAGATTCTAAAACGCTCATTGGCATATATGGAGGCATAAACTACAATATGCATTCGGGCGCGTTTTCCTTGACAGACGGCGTTACAACATGCTGCACATTTAACGAAGGAAATGGAATTGGTGCTGTTGCCGGTATTAAAGCTTTTTTGTCATTGGCTGATAATTTCTATTTATCGCCAAGATTAGCATACGAAGGAAGAGGAGGGACATTGCACGCTGTAGAATACGCCAACGATATCCTTGGCGCAAATCATACCATCGAAAAAGCAACTTTTCGCAATGATTTGGATATGGCGCTTCCTGTTCTCAATCTTGACATTCTTACCGCGTATACTTTTGTGCCTCAATATGGCATATATGCCGCAGCAGGAATATCGGGCGGATATATAATGAATCAGAATTACACTGAGAGCGAAAACATTATTGCACCGTCAAATGTGTTCTATTACGGCACATCAAGTACGAGCAAAGTTATAGCGCAATCATCATTTACAGATTTTTCTGCGCTTCAGTTTGGCGTGCGATTTGGATTAGGAGCGATGATTTCTTTGAACGATAATATTGTTATTAACCCCGAGATGCTATATCATCTTCCGCTATCCGCCTATACAACCCTGCATAGCTCTGATTGGAAAACATCATTGATGCAGCCAACACTCGGTATTTTATTTATATTTTAATTAATGCAAGGAGATAAACAAATGAAACAATTCTCAATTGTCGCAATTGCTCTTCTTGCTAGTACTGCCATCATTTCGGCGCAGGATATAAGCAATTATCCTATATCGTTAACGCCTATTTCAGCGATAAATACAAAGTCGAATGATTACGCTCCAATGCTGCTGACAATTAACAATATCCTTTACTTTACATCAACTCGTGGCAGTGGTATGGGCAGGGCTGATGAGTATAGCATAAACAAAATAGGCAATGCGTGGGATTCGCCCATGCCTCTTTCAACATTCAACACTTCGAAATACGAAGGAGCTTTCTCGTTTACAGCTGACGCCAAAACATTAGTTTTTGCCGCAGAACGAATCGAAGGATTAGGCGACGCCGATATTTATATTGCTGACTTCTCTAACGGAATAATCTCTAATATCCGTAATCTTGGCGCCGATGTTAATTCTAAATACTGGGATTCACAACCGGCAATCTCAAGTGATGGTGCGACAATATATTTTGCATCTAATCGCAAAGATGGCGTCGGCGGATGTGATATATGGGTTACACGCAAAAATAGCAGCGGATCATGGACAAAAGCAGAGTGTTTGGATAAAACCATAAACACTGCAAAAGACGAACGCACGCCTTATGTAACCAGAGATGGCGGCACTCTCGTATTTGCTAGTACCGGACATGCCGGATTTGGAGGATTTGACTTATTCTATTCATCGCGCGACGGTGATGCATGGAGTGCGCCTACCAATCTTGGCGGCATTGTCAACAGTGAAAACGATGAATTATTTTTTGATGCACCTGAAGTTGGCGAAAACTTCTACATTTCGTCTTCACGCAATTCGGAAAGCGGACTCGATATTTATCAAGGAACCCCAAACCTTCTTGGCTTGGGCACAATGCGCATTACTGTCGAAGTTTCCGACTCATTAACCGGTAAACCATTGCCGTCAATAGTTGTTGTGTATGATGTGTTGGCAAATATTCCTGTGGCCACAATTGAAACTGGTGGCGATGCACAAAAGCCATCCATTGCATTGCCAGCCAGTCGCTCTTATCGTGTAGAAGCGAGAGTGCAAGGTTATCCGGCGCGCACTGCCGAAGTGCCTGCAACGCCGGCTAATAGTTTGCAAAATATTCGCATAAAGTATGGAACTATAGGATTTGATTTTAGTAATTATCAGATACCATTCTTTGTTACCGGCTACTATCGTCCAAACACAAGCAATAATCTGGATGATTTATTTTTATTGCGAAAAGGCGATCTGTCTAATGCAACATATATCGAATATTTCGAGCGTAATTCGCTACAATATCAGCGATATTCAGAATATTCTAAAATTGTTGATAAATTATTTAACTCTGTAGTGGCAACTGCCGTAGATACTATCTTCCCACGCTTCCGAAAAAACTCTGCACCGGATGAAAACATTGAAATCTCGGTTTATGGATTTGCTGATCCCAAACCTATTATTGGCAAATACGTCGAAAAAGAAACAGCGCTTTTTGAAGATGCAAACGGTACAGAACAAACGGTAAAAAAGAACGACAAACTCACTAATATCAAACTGTCAGGATTGCGCGCATATTATTCAGCGAAACAAATAGAGCAGATGATTGAAGAGTATTCATCTCGACGAGGATTTGATGATTACAAACAACTTGTACGAGACGGGAAAATCAAATTCAAAGCGATTGGAGGCGGAGTTAATATTACCGGCAATGACTACGCTGCTCAGCGTCGTATAAAAATTGATTTTGTGCGAACAAAAGGTTCTGCTAAAAACAATGAGTATGATACCAACAAAGTAAAATAATAATTGCACAACATATAATTTCACAGCGGCCGGGTGCATTAAGCATCCGGCTTTTTATTTGCTAAATTTACTGACGCAGAACTAATGTATAGCGATAGCGCTAACAGTATAAAATATATGTAAATAAGAAGGTCTTGCCTGTTGTTTTGTTGAATAAAAAATGTTAAGAATTATCCTCGATATCAACTGCTATGTGAAAATATTAAGATGCCGTGCTTCATAATCTTGCGCAATATTTATGTTTTGAAATAGTTTGATTGTTTCACTTTGCGGCCGTGTTGAACTGCGCCTCAATTATTCGCAAAATAGTTAATAGAAGCACTTCACGCTGCCTGACGCAAAATCCGTATTGACGGTAGTTTTTCTTTTTCAGTTCGTCACACCACTCTCCAAAATACTGAATGTTTGTTGTTCGTTGTCAATCTCCGCAACAACTCCGTATGGTATCGTAAATGTCGGACAAGTGTGCCCAAAGTCCATCTCTGTAATAATTGGAAGTTGGTCGTTGCCTTGTTCATCTCTGATAACTTGTAAAAGTATGTTGTTGTATTCATCAACGAATTGGTTGTTATACGGTCTGCCAAGTATAAGTCCACTTATTTTTTCAAATACTCCTTGTGCAGCATAATTTCTCAATATCCGTCTGAAATTTGTTGGCGGCATCATTTCCTCTGATGTCTCCAAAAACAAAATTTTGTCCGTCCATTCAGATTTATCTAACCAATAGTCAGTCCCATTTAAAAATTCAAGCACTTCAACGCATCCGCCAATAAGTTGTCCTTGAATTTTCTTGTTTCCTAGTAAAAAGTTCCATCCGTTGCTGTCGGTCAGTTTTCGTTTTGTGTTTTGAAGTGATTTGTCGAACCACTCTAAATGCTCCGAAGTCCAACCTCTTTTGTTTTGAAAAATTTGTCCAACTGGCAAAAAAGAAAAAAGAGTTCGATTTATGTCGTCAATTTGATATTGGTGCATTCCTCCATTTTCGGCAAACCCAACTAATAATGATGTTCCGTAAAATGAAGTCAGTCCAGCTTTGTAACAAGCAAAATGGGTGACAGTCGTGTCAGAAAACCCCAAAAATATTTTGGGATTTTGTCTGATAACGGAAATGTCGGTGTAAGGCAACGTTCTTATGCTATCCTCTCCGCCAATGTTTGAAATTATTGCTTTTATTGATTTGTCTGAAAATGCTTCCATCAAATCTTCTGCTCTTGCTTGCGGATTTTTAGAAATATAGTCGGCTGATTTCAGTGCATTTTTTGTCTCAACAACGTTAAGTCCGAAAACTTCCTGAAGTTGTCTCTTACCGGCTTCGTATCTGTGCAAAAGTTCTCCCGCTCCACCCCAAGAAAGTGAAATTGTTGCAATAGTGTCGCCTTGTTTTAAAGATTTTGGTCTTGTTAATGTGGTCATAAAAACCTAACCTTTACGTTATAGTGGTTTTGCGAGGGAGCGGATTTTCAGCACTAGAGCTCAATCGAAGAACTGCACTTGAACCTATCACAAAACTGTCATACGAAGCACTGCACCCGCCATTTTGCCAAACTGCTGTTAGCGGCTGGCGTTTTTCTATTTCGTCTTTTCGCATATTACAATGTATTCGTAAAGCATTGTGTTTACTGTCTTGCCTGTCTTGTTTGTAGGTGAATTTTTTGAAGGCATTGCTTTACTACTCAATAATCTTTCGTAAGTTGTTAAGTGCTTAAATCCATTTTCTTCAAATTTCTCTGCAATAAATTGGTCGGTCGGTAACTGAATATTCTTTACTGTTCTGTTTCCAACTACATAAATACTTTTTCCACCTTTTTTTGTGCTGTCTGCTACTTTCTTAATTGAACTGTCCAAGTCGTTGTAAAAAGAGGAAACTTCTAATGCCCTTTTGTTATCTTCTTTGTTTATTTGTGAAATGTAGTCGGCAATTATACCTTTTGAAATGTTTGTTTTTGCTTTTGTTCCACCCATTAACATTCCATCTATTTTTCTTGCATAATCAATTCCTGTCCATTCGTTTGAAAGTGTAGAAAATTGTCCATAAGCAACTGTTGTCCTACTGTCGCCATAAGGTGGACTTGTCAATACAACGTCAAAATAATTTTTTGCTGGTTGAAATTTAGAATATTGAATATCAACTGAAACTTCTTTTTCAAGTTTTGGAAAGTAGAAGTTTATGTAATTAAATAAAGTGTCTTCTAATTTTTTGAAGTAAGTACTAACTACATCTGGATTGAAATTTAAAATGTATTCCGATTTCATTCGGTAAAGTTTAAATTCATTGTTTCTCGTGTATGAGCATTCTCTAACTGTTTCAGAAAATGGAACTAAAAAGAAATTACGAATATTTTCATTTTTAATTTCGTAGATAAAATGTTTTAGCAAGTTTAAGTTTTCAATTACTTGTTGTGAAAACCAAAACTCAATATTTGTTATGTTTGATGTTTTTAAAGTTTTTAAGTTTTCTTCGTTTTTAAGGAATTCAAAAACATTATCTCTGAAATTTTTCTTTGTGTCAAGCAGTTCATTAATTGATATTTTAGTGAACTTAACTTTTGAAATTAAAACAGCCAAAGGGTTAATGTCAAAACCATATAAATCTGTTAAGCCACATTCCAAAGCACTTGCAAATGAAGAACCTGAACCACAATAAGGGTCAAGTAATTTTCCATTAGAAATATTGAACTCTTTTAAAATGTCTATCCCAATTTGAGGCAACATTGTTGCAGGATATTTATGCAAGTTTGGAAAACATGAAGCATAAGATTGTCCTACATAATCGTATTTTGTATTTCTAACTATTTGATATTTCACAAAACTGTAATACTTTGAAAAAGTGAAGGTAATTTGTCTTCAAAAGCTCTAAAACCTGTTCCGTGGTTTCTTGCCATTGCTCCTTTGTCGTGCAAACGCAAATCAACCAAAATATTTTCTTCTCTAAATTGGTCAGCCAGTAATTCTGGTGAAGTTCCTTTCATCAGTTGGGCTCTATAAAAATGAAAATATTCAAGTCCGTCCCTTTCTTCTGTAAATGCCGAAACAAACAATAATGCTGGTAATTTTTGCATAAATCTGTCAGCCAAAGTTTGAAGTTGCCAAGTTGCAACTACTTCACCTGAAATATGTCTAACGGAAATTTCTGTTTTCTGTACATCAAGGAAAAGTCCTGTACTATTAGGTTTCAACGACATTGTATAATAAAGTCCTTGTCTGCCATCTTTGTCTAAACTACCATATTTTTTAACTGCGTCCAATGGTGGCATTTTCCATACTTTGTTGTTAAAAGTAAACAAAGTAATCATATTGTTTCCTTTTGTTCTATGAGCTTTTAGTTCAGCACCATCAACATCTGGGTGAGCATCGTTATTTTCTTTAATTCCAAGTAAAGTTTCCAAAGTGTAACCAATTCCTGTCGGACCTTTTCTCAATGTCTGAACAAAACCTTGTTCTTTGATTTCTCTAAATTTCTTTGTAAACTCTGCTATTGTCATTTTATGTTTCTGTTGAAAAATTATTTTGGGTCAAATATACAAATTGTCTGTCAAATGTTGTTACGCTGTTGGGTTCTCTACGCTTGCAGCTAACGGTTCGCGTGTATGAGTAGCGGCGGATTACGGGACACTTTCCTATCAAGATGCGAGAAACTTGATGCGAGGTAGAACGCCCGAATACATTACAATCCCCGCCATTACTTATACACGATGTTAGCGGTTCGTTGTTTTTTTCTTCAATTTGTCTGCCGTAATTATTCTGTTCGTATTGGAATTAATTGTCAGCATAATATTTCTTTCGTTGTTTGTAACATAAATATTTTTCCCTGTCTTTTGAAAGTTAGTTTCGTCTGATTCTTTGATAATTGCAAAAATCATTTCTTCTATTTTGTCTTTTGAAAGTTTTATGTTCAGTTTCTTATTAATGAGCCCACTCCGAAAAGTCGGGTAATATTTCAAGTCAAAGAAAACATAGTGTAATAGTACAGTTTTTACTCATTT
>JBDHXA010000091.1:0-10719 GCA_039810485.1 Chlorobiota bacterium
CCATAGCGAAATCATTATCAGCCGAAACATATTTTTGCCATCCATATCACTCTTGGGAGCGCGGAACAAACGAGAATGCTAATGGACTAATCAGACAGTATTTCCCTAAAAAGCGAGAGCTTCTATCAGTAGAAGATGATGAAATTACAGAGGCAATGAGACGGCTAGACAACCGTCCAAGAAAAATACTTGGATGGAAAACTCCAATTCAAGTATTTACAGATAATTACAAATCTGTTGCACTTCAGTGTTGAATCAGCCACTTTCGATTTGACATTAAGCTCTGATTCAAACCAATCATTACATTCTTCACTTTTTTTATTTGTAATTAATACTTCATTTACGTAATTTGCTGTATGCGGTGTAATTACAATCATAATAAATTTTGAATGCATCGTTTTTATTTACTAGAGGGAATTTCCATGAAGCGTCGTTTACTTTTTCTTTTTGCCATCCTCTTAGGTGTGCTTACATTCATTCCTGCGACTGTGCGAGCCAACGAAGAATTTGATGAACATGAAGGTAGCCCTTTCGAAAGGTTGAAATATTTTTATGAACGGCGTTCCTACCCGTTTGAACGTATTCCCGACAATGCCTACATTGAAGCGCGCGACTATATGAAACGCGCTTTTAAGGCGCAAAAAAGTGCTGCTCAAATATTATCTCAACAGCCATCGTGGAAACAAATTGGTCCGATAGAGGTTGGAGGGCGAGTGCGAAGCATTGTAATTCATCCCAAAATAGCAGGAACGGTGTTTATAGGCGCAGCTGCCGGCGGCGTGTGGAAAACCACTGACAATGGTCAAAGCTGGATGCCTATTATGGATTTTGAAAATACTTCGGCGATGGGCGCTCTTGCACTTGATCCAAACAATCCCGATATTATGCTTGCTGCAACCGGAGAAATGGTGAGCGGAAGCTGGAGCATGCCCGGAGCAGGGATATATAAGACAACAAATGGCGGTAAGTCATGGCGCAGTGTCGGTTTGACGACGGTTGGCTCTTTTTCTAAAATATATATTCATCCAAAAAATTCACAAATTGTGTATGCAGGCGGAGCATCGTCTTTTGGTGGTTTCTTTAAGTCGGTGGACGGCGGTGAAACATGGAAGCGCACTCTTGACGGGACTATATCGGATGTTTCAATAAATCCTGACGATGAAAATGAATTATTTATCGGCGTTACCGGCCAGTCAATATTTAAATCTAATAATGGCGGCGAAACATGGGCTAGACTTGAAGTATCTTCCAATACTCTTGGGCGAATCTCTGTGCAACAATCTCAATCAGATAAAAATATTATATATGCCCTTGCAGGTGGCGAGGGTAATGCGGGTTTTGTATTTAAGTCGGTAAACAGAGGTCAAAGCTGGTCGCTAATATGGGACAGCGACAATATTTTTACATCGGGCGGCAACAGCCAGGCGGGTTATGACAACTTCATTGCGGTGCATCCCAAAAATCCTAATATTGTGCTGGTTGGCGGAGTAAACTTATATCGCACCACCGATGGGGGCAAGTCGGCAGGCGGGTGGAACAGAGTGGCAGGATATAGTTCGGCAGGTCATCCAGATATGCATTGCGCCGCATTTGATCCGCGCACTCCAAACTTGGTCTTTTTAGGATGCGACGGAGGAATGTATCGCAGCGAAGATGCCGGCGACTCTTGGACGGTTATTAACAATGATCTTGCAATAACTCAGTTTCACGATATTGGCATTGATAATAAAAGCAATAAAACCTATGGCGGCGCGCAGGATAACGGCACTATGTCGTCAACTGCAACACAATGGGGTGAAATTGTAGGCGGGGACGGCGGTTATACGGTTGTTGACCCGACTAATTCAAATATAATTTACGGAGAAACTCAAAACGGAAATCTTTGGATATATAATAACGGCGTAATTACTAGTTTGGCAAATAAATTTCCGTCTGACGATCAAGGCGCGTGGGTTACTCCTATAGTGATTGATCCGACTGATCCGCGCACCATCTATTGCGGTCGCGGTGCATTATATGTGTCGGGCGACCGTGGTAATCGCTGGGATGCAGCCTCGCCGCGTTTTAAAGGAAAAATTTCTACAATTGCCGTCTCAAGCGTTGATCCTGCAATTATCTTTATCGGCACAGATCGCGGAGAAGTAGCCGTAACTACCGAAGGAGGAGAGAATTGGACGGTTTTATCTGGATTGCCTGCTCGATTTGTCAGCAGAATTGCCACTTCGTACAATGACGCAAACACAGCTTATGTATCTCTTTCAGGGTTTCGAGCAGCTCATGTCTATAAAACAACCGATTTGGGCAAAACATGGTCGGATATTGGAAAAGGATTGCCGGATGTGCCGGTTAATACGCTTGTTGTACATCCCGACGATGAGAAGAAAATCTTTATAGGCACCGATATTGGTGTTTTTGCCACATATAATGGCGGCGAGTCGTGGTTTCCTTTTGGGGTTGGCTTTCCTTCTACAATGGCTATAAAATTAGAGTTTTATATGCCTCCAATTCCAACTTCGGGAAAAGCAACTCTTCGTTGCGGCACTCATGGCAGATCAATATGGGAAATTGATGTGCCATCCGATATTATTACCGAACAGGAAATAACTGCTCCAATCGGCGGCGAAGTTTTTGTTTCAGCCGATGTTAAAGATATTTCGTGGTATGGATTTACGCTACCTGTCAAGGTTGAATATACGTTGAACGACGGCCAATCATGGTCGACAATTGCCGATGGAGCTACTGGAAACTCGTTGAAATGGATTATTCCAGACAAAGCAACGTATCTCGCACGGATTCGAGTAAGCAGTGTTGCACAGCCGGATCAGAAACGTACAACGCGCACATTTACAATTATCCAAAAATATACAGGTCTTGTATTGCAAAATACTGCTGTGCGCCATATTCCGTACGGTTTGGCTTATGATGGTAAAAATGGACTTTGGGCGACTGCGTTTGACAGCGATACATCAATAGCGGGACGTCTTTATAAATATGATGCAACCACACTAATTTTTCAAAAAGCCGTAAAAATTACTCAAGGCGACAGTTTATTTACTGATTTGACAATAGACCGCACCACAAGTGAAATATATGTTCATAAAATAACAACCACGTCGGCAGCAATTGGCGGAAAGGTGTATGTAATGGACACAAACGGCATTGTAAAACGCAGCTATGCCTCACCTTGCATTGCCTATCCAATTGGACTTGAGCTTGTTAATGGCGTTTTATTTTGCAGCGATCGTGATGGAGGCCGCTACATCTATAAAATAGATCCGCAAACGGGCAATGAAGTCAGCCCAAAAGTAAAGAATCCATTCGATATTGGCAGCGGCCCGCGCTCTATCTGTGCTGATCCTGATGGCAATATGTTTCAAGCTTCCACAAATTTTGGCGGCGGTTCGCTGTCGAATGCTTATGCTGTAAAATTTGCTTCATCTAATCCTAGCAAAGAAATGTCGCGCTTCGAATTGCAAATGAACGGCAGCCCCATTAATGTGCGCGGCATTGAATATGACCCGCGTGACAAGAATTTTTGGGTTTCGGATTATGGTGGAAATATATATAAAGTTGCTGGTTTGGAAATACAAACAAGTGTTAATAATCGCTATGATATTCATCCATCTGCCGAGTTGCGCATTGCTCCAAATCCTACGGGCGATCTTTGCTATATTGGCTTTACGCCGATGCAAAGCGCTACGAAAGCTACAGTTGTCTTACGAAATTTGCTTGGCGAGACGTTGGCAACTATATATAACGGATCAGTTATTGCCGAAGAGCAGCAAATCGTCCAATTTGATGCTTCGATGCTCCCAAGTGGCATTTATATTGTTGAATTCACATTTGATAACATTCGAGGAGCTGCAGCAAAGATGATAGTGAATCATTAAATGTCATACTATTATGCAACATGATATTATTATAGCATATTTGTCTAAAATAAAGACTCTTCATGCGGGATAATTATCATGATTAATATGCCTTTCATTATAAACAGATGATAACATCCCAACTCTTAACAATAAAAGAAGCAAGTGAGTGGGCAACAAAGCACATTGGTAAGACTGTTACCACCGCTAACATTTCCTACCTTATTCAATATGGACGAATAAAAAAAAATGGCGAAAACGGCTCAACGCAAGTTGCATTGCAAGACCTGATTAACTATTACAAATCCTACAACGGACAGCGTGAAGTTTCTTGGAAAGACCAGCTTGGAGAAGATTTAAATTGGGCTTTGTCATTTGACCAATTTAAGGAAGCCGAAACCACAAAACACGTTCACAGATTGCACCCATACAAGGGCAAATTTATTCCTCAACTTGTTGAATATTTTTTAGACAATCACACCGACAATTTTAAAACAGAAACCTACTTCAAGAAAGGCGACATTGTGCTTGACCCATTTTCGGGAAGTGGCACGACAATGGTGCAAAGTTGCGAATTAGGAATGAACGCTATCGGCATTGACGTTTCGGCTTTCAACGCATTGATAGGAAATTGTAAAGTTACAAAATACGATTTAGCGGATGTTCAAAACGAAATTAATCGCATTTCAAAAGCATTGAAATCGTTTTTGGAAAATTCGCATACAGTAGAATTTGAAGCAAAATTGTTGCAAGAACTCTACGAGTTCAACAACAAATATTTTCCGGCAACAACTTACAAATACGATTTGCGACAAGGCAAAATCAACGAAAAAGAATACGGTGCAGAAAAAGAAAAAGAATTTTTACCTGTTTACAAAAAGTTGGTAAAACAATACAACATAAAATTACGTCAAGACAAAGCCGACAACTTTTTAGACAAATGGTATTCGCAGCACATTCGTGAAGAAATTGAATTTGTATTTAGCGAAATCAAGAAAATCAAAAATATAAACACCAAGAAAATAGTAAGCGTAATACTTAGTCGCACTATTCGTAGTTGCAGAGCAACAACACACGCTGACTTGGCTACTCTTGTTGAGCCAATTACAGCGACTTACTATTGCTCAAAACACGGAAAAATGTGTAAGCCACTTTTTTCTATCCTAAAATGGTGGGAAACTTACAGCAAAGATACAGTAAAACGTTTGGAGCAGTTTGATAAATTAAGAACAAACACTTTTCAAACTTGTTTGACAGGCGACAGTAGAACGATTGATATTTTTGCTCGACTCAAAAAATATAATCCTGCATTTGCAGAATTGGCACAAAAGCAAAAAATCAAAGGCATTTTTTCATCACCGCCTTACGTTGGTTTAATTGACTATCACGAACAACACGCTTACGCTTACGATTTATTTGGCTTTGAGCGAAAAGATGAATTAGAAATTGGTCCACTTTTCAAAGGACAAGGCAAAGAAGCAAAACAAAGTTACATACAAGGAATTTCAGACGTTTTGAATAACGCAAAAAAATATCTTGCAAACGACTACGATATTTTTTTAGTTGCAAACGACAAATACAATATGTATCCGACTATTGCCGAAAATGCAGGAATGAAAATCGTAAATCAATTCAAACGACCTGTATTAAACCGAACTGAAAAAGACAAAGGTGCATATTCAGAAATAATTTTTCATTTAAAGGAAAGATAAGAAATGAAAACATTCGAAATACAATTTACGAGTAGGTATTACGATGAGAAAATTTACTCTTCTGAATTAGTTAGTGCTAAAAGTAAAACCGTGGCATTAAAGAAGTTTGCCAAGTTATTTAATATTAAAGAATACAAGCAATTGTTAGATGAAAATTTCTTGTGGGAAAATGGCAGTTGGTGGTCAAAATTTAAGTGTATAAACGAAGTTAAAGAAACAATATGTCCACATTGCAAAGGTAAAGGCAAAATTTATAGTGGCATTAAATAAACAACAGATAAAACAAGTAGAAGAAGTTTTGAAAAATAGTTTGCGAAACAAATTTCAAAACTACAATCCCGAACCTGCTTCAATGCCTTTTCACACAAGACTTTTAGGAAAAGACAGAATGGCGTTGTTTTCGTTTATCCATTCTCTAAACACAAATTTCGGCACAAGCATTTTTGAGCCGGTTGCTTTGGCGTTAGCATCAACAACTTTCAAAGAAGCGAAAACACAAGCAACGGCAGGAACACAAATCAGCGAAAAAGCGCAACGAGTTATCCAAGACATTATGGACGACTTGACCGCCGCCAATTCTAAACCAAACAAGTTGGACGAAATTGAAGCAATAAGAAAAGTGGCACAAACAGGAACAATGAAAACCGTAAAACCGACCAAAGTTGATATTTGGTTACAAAGCAACGACAAGCAGTTATACTTGTTCGACATCAAAACTGCAAAACCAAACAAAGGTGGTTTCAAAGAATTTAAGCGAACACTTTTGGAATGGACGGCTTGCGTTTTGGCGGAAAATCCAAAAGCAAAAATAAATACGTTGATTGCAATTCCTTACAATCCTTATGAACCAAAACCTTATTCACGTTGGACAATGGCAGGAATGTTAGACATGCCAACAGAACTAAAAGTTGCTGACGAGTTTTGGGACTTTCTTGGCGGACGAGGAACGTATTTACAACTATTGGACATTTTTGAAAAAGTCGGAATTGAATTACGACCAGAAATTGACGAATATTTTATGCGGTACAATAATTTGCGGTGATATATGAGAAATATGCTTTTTCACTTCTTAGGAAATACTTTGGCAGTTTATGCTACAGCAGCATTACTACCGGGCATTACAGTAAAGAATTTTTGGACAGCAGCATTAGTGGCATTGGTCATGGGCGCACTCAATGTACTTATAAAACCGATTATTCAATTATTTTCTCTGCCGTTAATTATTCTTTCGTTGGGATTATTTACTCTTGTGATTAACGGCCTACTCTTATGGCTGGCGTCTGCATTACTAGAAGGATTCCGTGTGCAAGGTCTTGGCAACGCTATAATTGGCGCATTGGTTATTAGTGTATTTTCTATGATATTTGGGTGGATTTTTGGCGTAAAATGATGCTTCTAAACGTTATGTTTGAGGAGTTTTTTTATCGCGTAAGAAGAACAGATAAAAAAATACCGCGTCAAAAATTGCCACAAGCGTAAGCGACATAGTATCACGTGTGAACCACGGAGCATAGCCCGGAACATATATTGCAGAGTTATTAGGCAGTATTATTACAGTTGTTACGCTATTGGGTATTATTATGCGTGCAATTGGTCCTGTAATTGACCAAAGTATAGTGAATGCAAGTGCGAATATGAGTGCGCCGAGCATTCCTTCGCGCAAACCAGCCGCTTGCCAACGCTTAGTAAAAGCATAGAGTGCGGCAAGAAAATGCAAATAGAAAATAATTAGCTCTATCATAATGGCATTATTTGAAAGTAGTTCGTAGATATTGCAACAAAACTATGGAAAATGGCGATAAATATCGGCTGGTTTTTGTAACTGTCGGCTCAGAAGAAAATGCGCTTGGGCTATCTCGTGCATTGGTGGAAGAGCGGCTTGCCGCATGTTGTACAATACTGCCAAAAGCATCTTCTATTTATAGATGGCAAGAGAAAATAGAAGAAAGCATTGAGATGCAGTTGCTTATAAAAACATCGGCCAATCTGCTCAATCGGGTGGAGCAGCGCATTCGACAATTGCATGCGTATGATACGCCGGAAATAATGGCGGTTGAGATAAATGAAATTTCTCGCGATTATGCTCAATGGCTCCAGAGCTCACTTGCAGAATAAAGCGTGATTACTGTCAATTTGCTTGTGATAAAGATCGTAACTTGAAATCAAATCAAAAATATCAAATCGTGGCAGAATATCAGCCGGAGGAAAAGCATCGTGCCATCAGAGAATGGCGCGAAGACGAAAGACCGCGAGAGCGTTTGCTTTCTCATGGTGCCAATACGCTGAGCGACGCTGAGCTTCTGGCAATTTTGTTAGGCAGTGGTACCCTCAAATGCTCAGCCATTGAGCTTGGGCGCAATCTGATTGAACAGTCAGGAGATTTGACACGGCTATCAGCCCGCAATGTTCACGAACTTTATTCAATAAAGGGCATGGGTGAGGCAAAAGCCGCTCGGCTAGCAGCCGCCTTCGAGCTTGTGCGGCGCGTTCAGGCGACTCCATTCGATTCAAAGCAAAAAATTCAATCGCCTGACGATATTGCACGGCATTTTATACCTCGGCTTAGAGGCGCGCAAAAAGAAACATTTCTCATTGTCATGCTCGATACAGCCAATCGTATTTTTCGTGATGTACTGATAAGCGAGGGATCGTTAAATGCCAGCATTGTGCATCCCCGCGAAGTTTTTCGTCCTGCTGTTGCCGAAAGCGCCGCATCGCTTATACTTCTTCATAATCATCCTTCCGGCAATCCAGAACCTTCCCGCGAAGATATTGCTATTACAAAGCAATTGTTTGAAGCGGGGAAATTCATTGACATTTCCATTCTCGATCATCTCATTATTGCCGGCGAAGCATTTACTTCTCTGGCGCAGCGCGGACTTATGCCGTCAAAGTGAAGATTTAACGCATAAAGTGTAAGGTTCTTCGACAGCTATTTGCGATTTCGAGCAATAGCAAATTGGCATTGAGAAATTTGCGTTCCGCTGCTGTTTATTGCCACAGCTGTGTATATGCCATCGGGAGCGTCGAAAGTAAATTCCTTCTGAAATATACCTTTAGAAAAAGATTCGGAAGGAAGTAGATCACGAATTTTATTTCCCAACACATCATAAACTGCTATGCCGACCGATATTAAGTTATCCGATTGAATTCTAAGGAGAATTTCGGAATTTGCGCGTGTTGACTGCTTAATGTTCATGGCGAAGTTCTGTGATGCCGGTGCTGTATGCGAGCTTGCAGGCAGCCAAAGCAAAGCATAATCGGCAATATTTGCCGCAGATTCATTGTTTTGCAATGGAACGTACACCGGCGATAGCTGATTAATATTTTCGACTGGCTCTCCGCTCCATTCATTGACTATAATGCTCTTTTTACGCACAAGCGTTACCATGCGAGGATTTGCAGCCGCATTTATCAGCAGATGCATAAGTGATTGATGCGAATAAGTTCTGTCTTGTACCGCTCTGTTTGATGAGCTTTGTTGTATTTCACCCAACTGTTTTTCAGAAAGCAAGGATTTGTTATTAGGATCTAATGAATTACTTTCTGACATAAGCGATCTGTTCATGGAATAAACGGGCGGACGGAGGGCTTTGGTTTGTGAGGATTCATAGTCTTGGCGCGGGTGCTCTGTATTTTCGGCAAATGTGATACCAAGCACTGTTTCGGGTTCGTTTATATGCTTTGCCATAACGGGATCAATCTTATTAGGCAATGTTATAACAGGAGTGTTTCTAAAGCTGTAATCTGATCCTTCTTCGCTGTTTTCATTGGAGTTGAAAACGATAGCCGGTGCTGCCATGCCGCCGCCGTTGTATGTTGCCGAAGCAGTTGCTTTTTGATTGTTTACTGAATTTTCATTATCGGCGTCTGTTTTTTTGTTTTGTGCTTTTTTTTGTGATTCAGTTGAAACAAGCGCATTTTTTTCTTGAAATGTAATAGTATTTTGTTTTTGAAGCGCACTATTCTGTCGCTTGTATTCCTGCTTGTTTTCAATTGTTTGCGCGATGGGTTCAGAATGTTTATCGGGCGTTATTTTATCGTTAGACTTCCATAAAAATAGTAAAGTAACTGCTGCTGCTGAAAGTGTCGCAGCAGATAATATTTTTAGTGTTCGTGAAATACGGACAGGGAGATTATATGAGCGATTATGCAATGGCGAAGACAATGATTTCTTGTTCTCCGCTTCTTGCAATAGCGCTTTAATTTCCTCACGAGTCAGCAACGGATGCTGCTGCTCATGGTGTTGAATAGCTGCCTCAACAGCGCTTTTTAATGTGGTGGAAGAATGTTTCATATTCATAAATTATAATGCAATTTATTCTTCCTCGACGATAGTAGTGGCATCGTCGGAGATACCTAATATTTTTGCCAGCCGGCGGCGGCCTCGAGTAACGCGAGCTTTAATATTCGACAAGCTGGTGCCTTGGATCTTTTGAATTTCCTGCAATGACAATCCGGAAAATTCAAAAAGAGAAACTGCCTCTCTCATCTGCTTAGGCAATTTCGTCATAGCTTCGCGCATCAGAGTAATATCGGCTGCCACATCGGGTTGCGCGTCGTGTGTCGGGATTTCTTGGGCCATTTCTTCATTATACAATCCAAAAAACTTTCGCCGGCGATACATTCGTTTAAATTCATTGCTTGCAATAGTAAAGATGTAGCCAACGAAAGCATCCTTGTTTTGGATATTCTCAAAGTTAATGTAGGCGGCAAGTATTGTGTCGTGAACTAAATCGCGTGCTGCTTCGCGGTCTTTCGTCATAGACAAAGCAAACCGCTCCAACCGGCGGTATGCAGGATCGAGAAGTTCCATAAATTCCCGCTGTTTCTCGTCAGAAGTCATCGTGGCAATAAATCATAACACTCTGTCTTGCACTGCATATTGTAAAACATATTGCTAATATGCGTGAGAGTAGGCAAAGAGTGCAAAGGTTACTCGAAATGTAAAAAGAAGTCATTGCTGGTGAATTACAGAAAAAGAATTGACTGCTCAAATATGACGTATAATTTGAAATTTCAAGCGGAAAAACTTATATTCAGCTATATTTTTTAAAAACGAGATCAATCCTGTCCTAAACGATTTTTATAGTTGCTCCCCTATCTTGTAGATATTAGCTTTCAAGAGGTAAAACTGC
>JBDHXA010000092.1:0-10646 GCA_039810485.1 Chlorobiota bacterium
TAATTACCGCTATATCTTGATCTGTATATACTTACTCATTATATATAGAATACTGTAGCAATCCGTAAATATTTTTTGTTTTCTATAACCATGAGCACACTCCGAAAAGTCGGGTAATATTTCAAATCAAGGGAAACATGGTAAAAAGTACAGGTTTTACTCGTTTTTAAGTGAAAAACAAGTAAAAAACGACTTTTAAGCTCGCAGGTTCAACAGTGAAGTTCAACGGATAAAATAAATAAAGCGTTGGTTTAAGTGTCATAGTACAACAACCCAGCGACGAGTTTATCACAAACGGAGCACAATATGCCCAGCGGCTATAAACGCCTAAACCAAGAGTAAAGATACGAAATAGAAATTATGCATAGAAATAAAGTTTCATTGCGGAGCATTGTAGCAAATCTTGGGGTTTCTCCATCAACTCTCAGCCATGAATTGCGCCGCAATAAAGGCGAAAGAGGATACTTGCATAAGCAAGTACAATCGAAATATCAAGAGCGCAACCGCCGCCAAGACAAAGCCCTCAAATTCAAAGGCGAGCTGCTCTCTATTGTAGAGGATTAGCTATGTTTCGACTTGAGTCCGAAGTAGATTTCATACGATCTTTTGCGCATTGGCATAAGCGTCAGCCATGAGCGTATTTATCAACATATTTGGTCGGACAAGAAAGCATCAGGCACATTGCGCCAGCATCTTCGCAATTCGCGCAAGAAATACCGGAAGCCAAGCCATGTCAAAGAGTTTAGCAATCATGAAACCATATCGAAATCATTATCAACCGAAACATATTTTTGCCATCCATATCACTCATAGGAGCGCGGAACAAACGAGAATACATAATGACTAATCAGACAGTATTCCCCTAATAAAAAGCAAGAGCTTCTATCAGTAGAAGATGATGATATTACAGAGGCAATGAGACGACTAAACAACCGTCTAAGGAAAATAGTCGGATTGGAAATTACGATCCAAGTGTTTACAGAGAACGACAATAATGTTGCACTTTAGTGTTGAATTCACCATTTCATCCGTTGCACTTCACTGTTGAATCTGCGGCTCTTGAAAGATAAGTTTTTTTGAAAAATAGCGAATCTTTTGTCTGCAATTTTTATGAAATATCTTTTCGGAGTGGGCTCATTTATTTATTCTTGAAGTCGCAATGATTGTGATTCAGGTTTTACAAGCCATTCCGAAAGTAATTGCGCATTGTTATCTTTTTCGGAGAGAATTGGCTGTGTAACTTCCCAATGTATGTTCAAGGCAGGATCATTCCAGAGTATTCCTGATTCACCGGCATAATTATAAGTTGCTGTGCATAAATATTCTATCTCTGTCCATTCAGATAATGCTGCAAAACCATTGGCAAATCCGGGTGGAATCCAAATTATTCGCCTATCATCAGACGAAGCATGCAAATTGCAGTGTTTTCCAAGAGTGGGCGAGTCATGGCGAATATCAACTTCGACAATTTGCGCTGCGCCTTTTACTACGCGTAATAATTTTCCCATTGGAGCATCCCATTGGAAGTGAAGTCCTCTAATTGTATTACGATACGAACCGGAATGATTGATTTGGCGAAATTCTGAGGGTAATCCTAATGATGAGAATATCTCGGAATGAAACGTCTCCATAAAAAAACCGCGATTGTCGCTATAAACATCAGGAACAATGGTTATTATCCCATGCAGATATTCAGCTTCTTTCTTAAATGCCATCTATACTTAAATTATATTATACTTACAACAAAAATACGATTTTGACGCCGCCAATTACAAAGTTAAATAACTTTGACCGGCAGATTTCAAGTATTTTTCTACTTGTATTAAGATAAAATTCGTTGTATGACGATATGCTGTATTTCATGAATAATGTCTATATTGTTTCGCAAAAAACATCAATATATGCCGCTCTTAAATCTAAGTTTGCACTTGATTATAGAAAACAGAATGTTAATTACGAATCGTTTTTCTTTGACTTCACATTTTACTTTTACGAGCAAAATCATTTACAATTTCTCAAAATGCGTATGTCTGAACAATCCGAATCTATGCCTTTTCATTTTTCACAATTGAAAAATTAGATTGTTTTATAGGTTGTTAACTAATGAAAACAATTTCAATTAGAGATATTGCACAGAAGATATTGCCGGCTGTTGCTGTAGCTGCAAAGGACTTGCGCTCAGAGATTCGCACTCGATACGCCATCGCAGCTTTATTATTATTTGTTATTGCTGCAGTTTCAATGATAGTGTTTAGCGCGGCTGGCGAAAAATTAACTCCGGAGCTAGCCGCCGGCATATTATGGGTGATTATGTTTTTTGGCTCAATGAGTGGTCTTTCGCGCAGCTTTGTTGCAGAGGAAGAACGCGGCACTTCATTGTTGCTAGCAATTTCGGCGTCATACGAGTCAATTTATATAGGCAAACTGTTTGTTACAGTTATTTTATCCTTTGCAATAAACATCACCGCATCAGGACTATTCCTGACTTTTAGCGATGATATTTCTATAAAAAACACGTCATTATTTTTTTTAATCCTATTATTTGGAAGCATTTCTATTTCAGCAAGCGTAACTATTTTATCGGCTATTATTGCAAAAACCGGAGCGCGTGCAGCTCTCTTGCCGGCGCTTTCATTTCCAGTATTGCTGCCCGTCATGTTAGCAGGCATACACTCAACAGTTATATGCTTTTCGAGCGTTGAATATAAGGATGCTTTACCTGACTTACAGATGATGGCGGGATATTCAGGAGTAGTAATTTCAATTTCTTATTTGCTGTTTGGATTTATATGGCGAGAATGATTTGAAAAATAATATCAAGATAGATAAGCGCAAATGCCACTACAAATAATTAATAACAAGTTGTTTGCAAATCTTATTCACTTATTCGCAGGATGATTTTACAACGTTCAAAGTATATGTAAATATCTATAGATGAGCCCACTCCGAAAAGGTATTTTATAAAAACTGTAGACGAAAGATTCGCTTTTTTTCATAAAAACATATCTTCTAAGAGCTAAAAAAGTCGCTTTTTTGCCGTTTTTCTCTTATATAATGAGTAAAAACTGTACTTTTTCACTATGCTTTCTTTGATTTGAAATATTAACCGACTTTTCGGAGTGGGCTCATAGATAGAATAAATAGTATGCTGAAATGCTTCAATTTATAATCTTCACATTTTATAATTAACCAAATATTATCGCTATGACAGTTTCAGATTTGATATGTTATGAACTGACGCCTAATACACGACTTTTTGCTGCAGAAACAGGACCAGCATTGACTTATGGCTATTGTTTGACTGACGAATTATCTCACACCGCAATTCTGATAGATGCCCCGCAATTTGTCGATAAAATTTACGAAAACCTTTGCGAACGACACGGTTATAAAGTTAGCGCAATTTTACTTACACATACTCATTGGGATCACACTTTTTCTGCCACTGCCTTGAAGCGCATTTTTCATGCTCCAATCTATGTTCATGCTGCTGACAACTATCGGCTGGCAGATCCAAATGGCAACACAGTTTGGCCGCTACCGTTTGATTTAGAGCCGTCAGAAGCTGATTTTTTTCTCGAAAATAAAAGCATCCTGACTTTTGGATCGCACAATTTAGAGACGCGCCATACGCCGGGGCATACCGAAGGAGGAGTTTGCTTTGTAGAACATTCGCTGGGCATTGTTTTCAGCGGAGACACTCTTTTTGCAAGCAGCATAGGTCGCACTGATTTGCCGGGTGGGAATTTGGATCAATTGCTTGACTCTATCAAAAGAGAATTAATGACACTACCTGACGATATGCAAGTATTTGCAGGGCATGGCGATCCAACTGTCATCGGAGCAGAACGCCTCGGCAACCCTTTTTTGCGATAACATCCTTTTTGCTCTATAATTTCAGCGCATAACCGTCATAGATTTTGCAATATGCAACTGTCCGTTGCGAAGCTCATAAATATACGATCCTGATGGCAGATTGCGTGTGTCTATGCGTAAAGCTGTCTGTCCAGATAAAATTTGTTCGCGCAGTAACATACGGCCTTCTACTGTGGAGAGAGTTAATATAGCGTTGTTATTCGGACCTATGCCTTCAAAAGGTATTACCGTTTCAGCAACAGCCGGATTTGGATAGTTTTGTCCGAGATACATTCCTCCTGAATCTCCAAAGTCATCAGATACAGACGTGAAATTTTGAAATATAGGAAGTTGCAGAAATTTTCTTGGAAGCGCACCCGGCGATATATCGGTTTCTGAAGCTCCGAACCACTGGCTTAATACCGATGCATAGATTTGACGAAAATCATATTCCATTTTCAAATTGCCAGCGCTGTCGAGATCGGTAAGATTAGGATCGTGACCAAAGAAACCGCCGTTCACATTGGTGCCCATAATAAAATGCGGTGCTGCCGACCCATGATCAGTTCCTACGCCATTGGAAGAAACACGCCTTCCAAACTCGCTGATTGTCATTAATGAAATTCGTTTGTCAAGTCCAAACGCCTCGATATCACGCTGGAAGGCATACAACGCATCAGCAAATTGCTTATGCAAATTTGCCTGAGTTACAAGCTGATTTGTGTGTGTGTCATAGTTTCCTACATTCACAATAAACATTTGAGTTGAAAGACCGCCAGCGATCGTTCTTACTATAGAAGCCAACGCTGTTGCAAGCTGATTTTCTGTTGGATAGGCGATTTTGTTGTTTGGCTGTTTTGTGGCAGCAGCAATAATTGAATTGGAAAAAATATTGGTTTGACGTGCAATTTCACGCACATAACGCTCTTCGTCGCCTTCTTTGTTGTTGGCGACAGGGTCTGAGTCGGGCTGCCCTGGAACATAGCTCAAATCAGTAACCGCTATGCCCATATTATTCTTATCGCCAATCAACGTTGTGCTTAGATAAGTGCCAAGCTCAATGGCAAATGGATCTGCCGGCAAAGTATTAGGATAATCAGGATGAATTTTTTCAAGATACTTAGCATACCAACCCGCCTGCGAATAGACATCTGCATCTGTGGCAGTAAGCCATATATCGGTTGAGCGAAAATGCGACAAATTTTGATTCGGATAAGCTATATTTTGAATTATTGCTAACTTCTTTTCTTGAAATAAAGGAAGCAAAGGCGCAAGCGAAGGATGCAAGCCCATTGTAATAGAACCGGGCAGTTTTACAGCGTCGCTTTCTGCAATTGAAATATTGCCGGTTGATCGCGCTGCGTAATAAGCCGGAATACCATAGGGAACTACGGTATTTAATCCGTCATTGCCTCCGGCAAGCCGTATGATTATCAGCACTCTATCGTCAGTTGAACCAAGCGCTCCTGTAAATGGCGAACCCGCAGGCGGCTGTGCAAAAGCGCGAACACGAGGGAAACCCATCGCAAGAGGCAGAACTATGCCGGTAGCGGCAAGTTTTTGTATGAAAGACCTGCGTTTCATAATATTTTCCTTTTTAAATTATGTATGTTTCCGTTATGCAAGCTGATATTTAGCTAATTGAATCGCCGCTTTCATAAATTTGCGCAAGCGTGGAGTTGCATACTGGGCATCATTGATATTCCATTCATAGTCGGGAGCTCCGTCTGTCATAGTGTCAAGCAACATTTTTGCTTCCTTGTCAGAGGGCACAATATTCAGTAGAAATTGCGACATG
The DNA here is from genome assembly GCA_039810485.1 of Chlorobiota bacterium. GTDB lineage: Bacteria > Bacteroidota > Ignavibacteria > Kapaibacteriales > UBA961 > JADZAA01. Next base: position 5,654 of record JBDHXA010000092.1, read on the forward strand.
TCAGCACATAGTTTTTTTGCTGTGTTCGGTGTTGGAAATGATTTTGCGAATGCAAGCACATCAAAAATATACATTTGGTCTTTTTGCATTTTCAAGATTCCGTCTATTATATCCATTACAAACTTTTGCCGCGGCGGAAGAGTGGAAGTGCTCACCCAAGTGCGACCGGCGCGCCAGCCCTTTACATCAGGCGGCTCGAATAATAGCTGACCGAGTGCATTCATTCTATTGCTCAAATCCGTAGAGAAGCGGTTTAATACTGAAAAATTAAAATCTGGCACAGTCGTAATGCCAAAACTGCGAATCATTCCAAGAAGATATTCTACAGGGCTTCTTTGTTTGGCGCCTATATTGGCAGCGTCGAAAAAGTGCTGACTCCGCAGTAATTCTTCAAGCACAGTCCTAATGCTCCAATTGTTTTGTCTCAACGTTTGCGCCATTTGTGCAACTATATCACGATCCGTCAAGTAATAAACAAACTCATGGTAGAGTTTTTCACATATAAATTTTGAAACTTGATCGCCTCGCTGCTCAAATATTATATCCACAACATCAAATGCCTTGAATTGCCCTATTTTACCCAAAAATGTCTTCGAACCGGAATCCCATCTGGACTCAACAAATAAGCCGGATGTGCCAAGGAACTCAGATCCTTTAGCACTGGGCGCAATAGTCCATCCGCTCAAAGCTCGCGCACCTTCATGCACATCAGATTGAGTGTAATTCGGGTTTTCGTCCCAGTCAAAAGGTCCGCATGTGAAGAGCTCCATCAATTCGCGAGCATAATTTTCATTGATTTGATCAGATTTTGTCGTCTTATAATTCTTTGCATTATCGAGATAAATAAGCATTGCTGGGTCAACTGTTACATCTTTGACAAACTGTTTGAAATCTCCTAGCATATCTCGACGGTAAGTTTGATTTTGCAGCAGCATAAATTCGGCAAAATTGACTTTCGACGATTCACTCGTAAAATGCCCATGCCAAAATACAGTCATTTTTTCCTGAAGCGACAGCCGTGCATTAGAAATAGTTTTCATCCACCATCGAGCAAGCTTTTGGCGATTGGCATTGATTTGCTGTTGGAAATCTTTTGGATCTTGCCCTGCGGCCGGTTTCACACGCACATCTTGAACAACAAAATCAGCAATTTCGGATGTGTCCGGACTGTAAGAAGTGAAAATTTTCGACATTGTGGCATCAAGACCGTCTGTTACAGCTTGACGTATTTCTTTATCCGTAACGCCGATGATGCAACGCCTCAATAAATGCGCTGCTTTGGCATAATCCCAAGGATTGTCCTTGCTCGGAATGTAAGGTTGCAGGCCTGCGGTTGTACGCTGTGCAAACTTCGGCATATTATCACTCGAAACGCCATTTTGAGGTAAACCATCGCCAAAAGCGCTGTTTTCGCGTTGCAACGGTAAAAAAAATCTGCGATTCATAAGCTGCCCATAGAGATATTGGTGGAACTTGGGGATTTAGAGCTGCGTCGTATTGCACCGGTTTAATACTCTGCAGATTTTTTGTGAATTTGCTTATATAATTTTCAATAATTCGATTCATCGCGCCAGCGGGAAATCATCCACACATCACTTGGACTAGCGCGGAACAATCTGAAATTGACTCGCCCTTGCACGCGAAGCACATCGGTAATATCAAAAGTAATAGCCATTGTAAAACTTCGAGAAACATCATACGTCAAAGAATCGCCAATCGAATACACAATATCATTCCACACAAGATCGATGCTTTGAGCTGTTTGAAATAGTCCGGCGGTTGTCATCATATCTTCATCGCGCCCCCACGAAAGATCTACGCCACGATCATAATTACGATAGATGAATGTAAAATCGGTGGTTAGCAATCTACCATATGCTAATGTGTCTTTATAGCGATACGCATAGCGAAAGTTTTGAAAAACTCCTTCTATTGTGCGCTGGTCGCCAAGCACTGCGCCAGATGATGATGAATTGCCTAATTTTGGTGCAAAAGGATTTTCACAGCCACTTTCTATGGAAATGACTGCAAACGACAGAACAATCAAAAACTTATACGCTATATTGTGCATTCCCTAACGATTTAGCGGCATCGTGCAAAAAAAATTTACATCCTATAACCAATTAATCGAAAATTACAGTTAAAACAGCAAATTCTTGAAATATTCTTGTAATTTCCTATAATTGATAAGTTTATAATGTTGCTCCGTCAAAAATTCATTGCATATATATTGTCTGCATACTATATTTGTAATATGAGAACTACTATTTCAATCATTTTAGTTTTAATTACGACAGCGACGCTCTTTGCTGCACAAGCAGGATTTGAGTATCTGACTGCAAAGTCCAATGGCAGATCCATTACTGTAGAATGGCGCACCACAAGCGAAAATGGCATTTCTCGGTTTTTATTAGAACGTGCTGCCGATGGGATTTCCTTTACAAGTGTAACTTCTATTGATGCCAAAGGTGCTCAGAGCATCTATCGGTATGTTGATGAAGACGCTCTTATGAAAGGAGATAATGACATTACAAGTAAAAAGTATGTTTATCGCATAAAAATCATCGGCAATGACAATTCTTTGTCTTATTCCGATCCCATCAATGTAACACATAATGTCAGCGGTATCCGTCGGACTTGGGGCATGATCAAAGAAATGTTCCGTTAACAAGCCGCACGCTCTCTCACTCTCTGCAAAAGATTTATCGATTCTACGATTTCATACATACCGGCATAATTCTCACAATCCCAAAAACTTGCAAAAATGTTGCAATTCATCAAAGAAACTGTTTCAACAATTGAAATAGTTCCATAGATTTGCAGACATGCCACCTATTTTCCAATATAGAAAAATCTTTATTTTCTTAAAATATTTTACCGAAAATCATGTTTTGGGATGAGGATGCGAATATAGCTTTGTCTCAACAGCTTACGCCTTTTTTTCATATACACCCCGCAGTGCGTCTTTTGCTGGGCATGGTTGTTGGCGTTGCATTTAGCTTTACATCGGCTTGGAGCGTATTAGAATTTAACTTAGCAATTGCTTTTTTCAGCATTGCTGCATTTTGCTTGGCTTTCTTTTCAAAGAAAAATCCGCCGTTTCGTGCGCCTGCATATTGGATGGGCGCAATTGTATGCGGCATATTTGTTGCTTTTAATGCAGAAGAAACGGCATTCCGCACTCCAAAAGCGATGCTGCCGGAAATGGAAGGCACATTAAACGGACAAATTGAAACAATTTTCAGACAAGATTCAGCATCTATGCGGTGCATTGTGGCAGGCGTCGCCGACCCGCAGCCGATGCCTTCCATGAGCCAAGTGCGCATATTGCTCACGATTACAAGATTGACTCACAGAGAGCAGCATCTAAGTGTTGGCTCTCGCATCGCAGCAACAGTTCGTTACAGAATTCCTCAATCTATTAAACTGCCGAATGAATTTGACGAATCGCTATATTGTCGCTCGCTTGGAGTTTTATTTACAGCACGCGCTTTTGGCGGCAACGTTTCAATTATAGGTCAGGAAAATGCTTTCCGAGTTTTTTCACATCAAGCGGCTAATGCTGTTTCATCTGCCATTTCTCATCTTTTTTCGCCGGACGCTGTTCCCTTAATGAAAGCTCTTCTTCTCGGAGATAAAACTAGCGTTCCGCCTAATGTACGCCAAAATTTCTCTGTTACCGGCACTGCACATGTCATAGCGGTAAGCGGTTTGCATGTTGGAGTTCTTATTGCAATACTTTGGCTTCCTATTGCATTTATTCCGAATCGCTGGCTTCGCCTTATTGTCATGCTTGTTGCTGTAACTGCTTTTGTTGTGATAACAGGTTTGCAACCCTCTGCAATACGTGCTTCGTTAATGGCGGCTGTCATGCTGACGGCGCGAGCATTTGAACGTCGCTCAACATTGTTAAATTCTGTCTGTTTTGCTGCTGTTGCAATGTTATTGACTGACGCTTCGCTTCTCTTTTCGGCTGGTTTTCAAATGTCATTTGCGGCTGTGGCGGGCATGGGAATATTTTTGCAGCCATTTCGCCGCTTTTTCCGTGATGTTTTGCAGATGAAACACAAGGTGCTTGCTTTCATTGCTGATTCGCTGGCTGTTACTTTTGCTGCTTCGTCTATCACTTCTATTTTGGTTGCCGTATGGTTTGGCATATTCTCGGTTGTTTCTCCACTTGCCAACTTAGCGGTTGTTCCATTAATGAGCTCTGCAATGGTATTTGGCGTAATTAGTTTATCATTCTATCCAATTTCGCTTGGAATTGCATCTTTGTTTGCGGCTTCTGCGCAATTCTGCTTAGAATGTTCGGTGTGGATAAATGACTATCTTGCGAATTTTGACGGAGCCGCAATTACGTCGAGCGGTGCTGTTGCAACAGCAGTAATTGCAACTATAATAACCGCCTACATTTTTACGTCGCAATCATTGCGAATGGCTGTTTTTCGCAGTGCAGTTTGCACTATTCTCGTTCTATTATGCTCGCCATTTTTTTTTACTGCAAACTCTCATGATGGAAATCTGATTTTCGCGCGACGTGACATGGCTGTACTCTCAATCGTTACTTCTACCAATAAGAAATACATTATTCTTGCAGACCGCAAGCCGCATCAAAAGCCGCGAACTGATTATGGTTTGGTGAATTACCTTGCGTCATTGCCGGATCCATCAACTATTGTCTATCGTGGAAATATAGCCGAATGGAACGCAGTACAAGCGCGGCATCTGCGTCCTCTTACAATGCTGCGTATGACTGAATCAGTTCGCATTGCAGCAGACTCGATAGCGGGATTTCCATTAGTGCAAGCTCAATATAATAACTGACTTGCCATAAAATATAAAAGAGTAAACCCTAATTTTATGCTACATTTTCTCCAAAAAATATGTTTTCATTATGCCTTTGCCTTTAATGTCAGTTTCTCCTCGCAGAACTGTCTTAAAATCATCGTTTTCTGCTAAATTTGATATAAATTCTTCCGAGCAATGTATTCTG
>JBDHXA010000093.1:0-10542 GCA_039810485.1 Chlorobiota bacterium
AAAACAAATGTGATATTGAAATTTAACGGCTGAATATCTATGGTTTTTATCCGACTTTTCGGAGTGGGCTCATTTATGTAGATGATAAATATAATAAGTCAATTATTTAATAATCTTGATATAAAAAAGTAATAAAAATATAATTATTTTATTTGTACTATATTAAACTGCTACATTTAACTATGCTTCATCAGTTGTAGCTTCGCGCTTGCCATGCAAGGCAGCGCGTACAGTATGCCATGCTAAACTAGCGCATTTAACTCTTGTTGGAAATTCTCTTACTCCGGCAAAGACAGCCAATTTGCCCATGCATTCGTCATCTATGGGAACATTATTATCTTGCGTTACAAGATCATGGAATTCTTCGAATATTTTCTCAGCTTCGCTTGGTGTTTTACCTTTGAGCAAAGTAGTCATAATAGAAGCGGAAGATTTGGAAATTGCACAGCCCGAACCGCTGAATTTAATATCAGTTATAATGCCGTCGTTTACAATAATATCAACATGAATTTGATCACCGCATAAGGGGTTCATTCCGTCGGCAGAGAAAGAAGCATCGTCTAATTTGCCGAAATTTCGTGGATTCTTATTGTGGTCAAGAATTACTTGCTGATATAATTGATGCAATTCATTCATTTATGATTATTGCTGATTGTGAGATTAGAGAAAAGTACTATGTATAAACGATTAGCTTGCCATTTTCGTTCACAAAACTCTATTTAGAAAGCTAACTCGCTTCACACATCAGACAGTCGTTAGAAATACTTTATCACTACAATCTTTGCTCTCGCTCTAAAATAATGAAAAGCTCCGAATCTCATACGCATCGTTCAGAGAAACATGACCATAGCAAACATCACAAGGATCATCATGCCCATATTGCGATGGATGCACGCTCGCTGACAATAGCGCTTATTTGCACTAGTGCCATATTTCTAGCTGAAATTATTGGCGGTTATATTTCAAATAGTATGGCTTTGCTTTCCGATGCAGGCCACATGCTATCTGATGTGGCTGCTTTGGGCATCGCGCTTTTTGCCTTGAAAATGTATGTCAGTTCGCAAAACAATATTGAAAGACGTCATCGCTTTACATTTGGTTTCCGCCGCTTAGAAGTGTTGGCGGCTCTGGTCAATGGCGTTGCTTTGCTTGGAATATGTCTTTTTTTGGTTGTAGAGTCACTTGAGCGATTGTTCTCTCCTGAGAAAATAGAGCTTGAGACAATGATGATAACAGCAGCAATTGGTTTGGTTGCCAATGGGATTAGCGCCGCAGTTTTATTTCGTTCGCATCATTTAAGCGCTCGAAGTGCTTATTTGCATGTTTTAGTTGATTTGCTGTCGTCAGTGGCTGTTATTGCTGGCGGCGCGGCAATGTATTTTACAGGAATAGGATGGATAGATCCTGCACTTTCTATTCTTATATCAGCAAGTATTGTTAGAAGCGCCGTAAGATTAGTTAAATCTGCCGGCACAGTTCTTATGAATTCGGCTCCAAAAGATTTGACAGCTGCTCAAATAACTACGTCAATAGCCGGTATTTCTGGCGTTCACAGCGTTCATGACGTGCATATATGGGAATCAAGCCCGGGCGAACATCTTGTAAGCGCACATATTATACGAAAATCTAGCGAAGACGCCGAAGCTGTTTTAGAAAAAATTCGCGCGCTTCTTCTTGCTGAATTCAAACTTGAACATTCGACAATTCAAGTTGAAAGCGAGCAATTTTCGGAAAATAACTCATGCAGCAGCTGCTCGCTGAGCTAATGCGTAAAATGAGAAAATATGCACATTATTGACTATATCCCATGAATTTATCAGAGATTAAATTTATCTATTTTGACATAGACGACACGCTTTTAGACCAAAAGGCCGCGGCAACTAATACATTGTTGCATTTACACAATGAATTTTCCGAAGAAATCGGCCATATTTCTGCCGATCAATTTATAGAGCGCTTTCATATTGAAAATAGTGCTGTATGGCTTGCAATGGCTCGACGCGAAATGAGCCCTGATGATGTAAAAGTACAGAGATTTACTCGCACTCTTGCTCATTTTGGAAATGAACATCACGATGTGTTCCAACCGATAGGCACACAATTAAGTTCGTTCTATCTCGATAAATATAAAGAATTTTGGCAATTGCAGGAAAATGCTTCTGACGTAATTGAAGCTGCCGAGCGCACGGCTCCTGTCGGTTTGCTTTCCAATGGATTTCCGGAGCAACAATATGGCAAACTACGGCGCTTTGGCTGGGAAAAACGATTCTGCTCTGTTGTTCTTTCAGCCGATGCTGGAGCTATGAAGCCCGATCGTCAGATTTTTGAATTTGCACGAAATGCTGTTTCGATTGATAATCCTTCAGCAATGCTTTATATCGGCGATAGCTACGAAACTGATATAATAGGAGCAAAAAAAGCAGGGTGGAATGCTGTTTGGCTGAATCGGAACGAAGCTGATGCAAAGGACAATGATGCCGATTTGACAATTGCTTCGCTAAGCGAACTATTGCAATATTTTTCTTGAAACGGTCAGTGCAATATATTGATAATACATGATTTAAAAATATGACACATAGTATATTTTGCATCGGAAAAACTAACTCTGACTTTATTGTTAATGGCTGTGCAGAATATGAAAAGCGTTTGCGTTATTATGGCGCTTTTGTTTGGCATTATTTGCCTGATATTAAGAATGGCGCTTCTTTGCCAAAAGAATTGTTGTTGCAAAAAGAAGGCGAGCTGTTTCTCGATCAATGTTCTAATGCAGATACTATTGTTCTTCTCGATGCTGGGGGGCGGCAATTCACATCTCCGGAGTTTGCGAAGTTTATTCAAAAAAGCGCAAATACAAGCACAAAACGTTTGTGTTTTTTTATTGGTGGAGCTTATGGATTCTCATCATCAGTCCGGAGCCGCGCTGCTTGGAGCATTTCTTTGTCGCCTATGACATTTCCGCATGATTTAGTGCGTCTAATATTCATTGAGCAGCTTTACCGAGCCATGACAATACTCCGCGGCGAAAAATATCATCACGAATAAATCATTAGCAATATCTCCGCTTGTTACAAGGCATTGCCTCATTCGTAAATGAGATGCTAATAACAAATAAAGGTCTTCATCTTATGAGCTCATAGGGATGAAGACCTTTTTTGATGCTATTTAATAGCTTTATTTGCGAAGTAAATCGCGGATTTCAGTAAGCAACAACTCTTCATTCGACGGTGCAGGGGGCGGAGCTGGAGGCTGAGTTTCTTGTTTCCGTTTAAGTGAGTTTATTGCTTTGACAACTAAAAATATACAAAAAGCCACAATTAAAAATTCAACAGTAACTTGAAGGAAATTGCCAATATTAAGATTAACTGCTTCCTTAACGACTTTTCCTGCAGCATCAAGTTCAACCGGTTTAATAGGTATTTTAATATCGTTAAATTTTATGCCGCCTATGACGGCGCCAATTGGCGGCATTAGCACGTCGTTAACCATTGAGTTGACTATTTTACCGAAAGCGCCGCCAATTACAACACCAACGGCTAAGTCAATTACACTACCGCGCATTGCAAATTCTTTAAATTCTTTAAAAAATCCCATTAATACCTCCGATTTTATATGATAAATGAAGCTGTTACCAACCAATTATTTAGGAGAATAATTTCTTTTATTTTCTAATTCATACACTTCCTTTTGTATAGATTTCCGTAAGATTGAAGTGTACAGACCGGCATTAACCGTATAATGAATATTGTAAATATCGGTAGAAATATACTCTTTTGCATCTATGGCGTAAATATCGATTAATTTCTCAATATTTAATCCGTCAAATTGAATAATAAAAAGATCTTTCAAAGAGTTTTTGGGCGGGAACATAATCCAAACTGTATCTCCGTCTTGCAATTGCCGATAATACGGCTCTAAAACTTCCTCGTTCTCAATTTCGTAAAAATGCTCGCATGCATAGTTTGTAATATTGGAATGTTCTATCATCAGAGCTTGCCCCAAAGGACTTGCCTTGTCATATTTTTGGCTATAATGACGACCATCTTTCTGCCAAAAAGCAAAAAATGGCAAAAGATTGCGACCTTCGCTTGATAATTGATCGTTAAAAGATGGCATATATACGACAATGGTATCAACACCTTCGTTTGTAAGTTGATACATTGCAGCGGATACCGAAATGGGCATATTTTGTGCTAATAATAGAGGCAATGTTGTGCTTGACACTGCAATTAAGAAAAGTATTGATACGATATATTTCATCGGCAAAGGCACAACAGAACAACGGTATTAGAAACACAATTCCAAAATACTGATTTTTTTTGTCAGAAGTATCGCCATGCTGATTATTTTATCATTTATGTTCTATGCGAACGAATCGAGCCATGAAAAAACCATCAGATCCATATTGTTCTGGAGAAAGAGTGCAATAGTATGAATTAGCTGGAAGATCAAGGTTGACAATTCCATTTTGCCGGAACACAAGATCAAGATTATCTGGTATAAAATCATTGTGTTTGGCAAGAAAATCTTCGCAAACAGCTTCGTTTTCCTCTTGCATCAACGAGCATGTTGCATAAACCAAAATGCCGCCCGGACATACATATAACGAGTACTTATGAAGAATATCTTTTTGTTTGAGCGCTATTTTTCTGAGTGAGGATGGTGAGAGACGCCATTTGATTGTCGGGCTTCTACGGACAATTCCCATGCCTGAGCATGGAGCATCAACAATGACAATATCGAATTGTTTGGGATGAATTTTTTCGCTTGAAAAATTTGAATTTATAGATATCGAATCTGCGCCGGCTCTTTTTGCACGAGAAAGAATAGGCCTAAGACGTCTCGGATTGGAGTCCGAGCAAATTATTATGCCTCTATTACGCTGCAAAGCTGCGATATGCAATGACTTGCCGCCTGCCCCTGCGCATGCATCCAAGATTTCGTCTCCTTCTCGCGGCGCTGCTGCATAAGCTATTATTTGGCTACCCTCGTCTTGTATCTCTATCCCGCCATTCAGGAACAACGGATTTTGGGTGATGTTTACACGATCTTCAAGAATTAAACAATCTGGAGAAATTTTAGAATAGATAGTCGAAATTCCCAAACGTTCTAATTCTCTTGCAGCATTATCGCGAGTGATTGCAAGCGTATTAACACGCAAGCATATGGGAGCGGGCGCAAGCAAAACCTGGGCTCGACGAATAGTTGATTCATAGCCAATAGACTCTGACCAATGATGCAAAATCCATTCAGGCATTGATACTGCATTTGAGATCTCAGATGAAATATTTATTGAACTTGACAGCCGACATAAAAGCACTTCGGCTTGTACAAGAATATTCTGTATCCAAATCTCAGCTGTTTGCTGTGAAATTTCACAGCGTTTTTCAAGAGCGTTCCTACAATGCGTAGAAAGCGGGAGAGTGGCCTCGCTATCGAATGCAGCAGGAAACAATAGCAGCTCAGGTTTCCAAACACAGAATTTTTCACCAATAAGAGCAGTTGCAATAATGGCGCCTAATTCAATTGGGATTTTTGCAGCATCATTAATAGAGATAGTGTCATTAGCGAAATTGACAAGATGTTCAGCCGTTAATTTACAGCGAAGCGAAGCGAACGTAGCGGCGGAAATAAACTTTCTTTCTTTGCTTCCAATATATTTTTTTGAACGAAGATATTCAGAAGCAATGCTATCCGATGGATGTGGTGATTTGACGATAATGCGGTATAATTCCGCTGCATGTGCCATTAAAGATGGAAGGTACATTGAACTGTCGACTATGAAATGATATGTCTGACATTATGAATATTATCATGATTTATCATTTCCTTTATTTTGTGAAAAAATTATTTTACAAATAGTATGAATATAGTGATATTAAGTAACAATTAATATTTTATATTGCTTTCAATTATATATTAAATATTTGTAAATGCGAAAATATATTTGCAGGTATTGGCGAGATGACCAAAAAAATCGCTTAGAGTCCATTACTTTTTGCTTCGTTCCAAATCTCATCCATTTCTGCAAGTGTCATCATTGTAATAGTACGATTAGATTGCGCCGCTTTTCTTTCGATATATTGAAATCTACGGATAAATTTTTGATTGGCTGCTTGAAGAATATCTTCGGCTATAATTCCTTCGAATCGTGCGGCATTAACCAATGCAAATAGAAAATCGCCGAATTCTTCTTTGATTTTATCATTGTTTCCTTCTTTTAGCTCGTGCTGCAATTCGTGAAATTCTTCTTCCATTTTATCCCATGCGCCATTTCGATTCTCCCAATCGAAGCCGACACTTGCCACTTTTTCTTGCATACGCTGGGCTCTTAGCAGCGCCGGCATTGCCTTTGGGACGCCGCCGAGTATTGAAGTTCGCCCTTCTTTTAATTTGAGTTCTTCCCATTTTTGCCGCACTTCTTCTTCGTTTGCTGCATCGCCATCGCCAAATACGTGCGGATGCCGATGAACCAATTTTCGAAAAGAATTTTCTATAACTTGAAGCATGGTAAAAGCCCCACGCTGCTCTGCTATAACGCTATGCATCACTATATGAAGCAAAAGATCCCCAAGTTCTTTGGAAAATTCGGAGTCATTGTGCGAATCAATTGCGTCAAGAGTTTCGTATGATTCTTCAATGAGCAAATGTGAAATAGATTCATGTGTTTGCTTCTTGTCCCAAGGGCAATCTTCTCGGAGTATTTTAATGAGCTTTGCAAATGAACCGAACCATGCTTCAAGTGAATCCGGCTGAGCAGGATGCGGAATTTCTCTTCGATTTTCTTTCTGTTCTTCTAACATTGCGCAAGTAATATTTTTCTGAAAAATTTACGGGTGAATTATTGCATGCTTATCGCGTTGTTTTAACAGATCAACTGCATTGCGAACAAATCCGTTGGTTTCTTTTAATATAGAATCGGCAGTATCGGCATTCACGCATCCCAAAGCCATAACTAATGCAGTTTTTACTCGTCCGCTGGCAAGTTCGAGCAGCCGTTCTGCTTCGTCATATTGCTCAACTCCGCCAAGCGACATAATAATTCCTTTAGCGCGCTCGCGAAGTTTAGCATTGGTTAGCTGCAAATCTACCATAATATTGCCATAGGTTTTTCCAAGACGGATCATAGAGGCGGTTGTCAGCATGTTGAGCACAAGTTTTTGAGCTGTGCCGGATTTCATGCGCGTTGAGCCTGCAATAACTTCCGGACCTACATTTGGACAAATCATAACATTGGCGCGAATTCCTAATGCTAAAAGATTGTCAGGAGAATTTGTAGACACTATTATAGTAAAAGCGCCGCGCCGACGCGCTTCCTCGAGTGCTCCCAACACAAAAGGCGTCCTGCCGGATGCTGCAATTCCACATACGATATCTCGATTCTCAACCATACATTCAGCGATTGCTTGTGTGCCGTTTTCCAGCAGATCTTCAGCACCTTCTTGCGCACGAAAAACGGCTTGTTCGCCGCCAGCAATTACTGCCTGCACCATTTCGGACGTAACGCCAAAAGTAGGAGGACATTCCGAAGCGTCTAATACTCCAAGCCGGCCGCTTGTGCCGGCGCCGGCATAGATTAATCTGCCGCCACGGTTAAAGCATCCAACGATTGCATTAACAGCCAATTCAATTTGTGGAATCTCTGCTTGAACTGCTGCTGCAATTTTTGCATCCTCATCATTAATATATTCTAAAATTTGACGTGTCGAGGCGGTATCTATATGCTGAGTTGTTTCGTTGCATTGCTCTGTTGGCAGTTTGTGTATTTCAAGAAAGAGCTTGCTCATATTTTATGATATGACAATTCAAAATTTTGAGAATATAAACAGATTTACTCATTATTTCTTGTATGTTTCCATTCTCTGCGTCTTTTTTTTGCTTCACTGCGTTTGCGCTTTTGTTCCAAGCGTTTCACTTCAGAAGTGTAGGATGGCGCAGTTGGGTGACGTAATTTAGGCGGATTCAATGCCTTGAGAAGGAGATATCGTAACTTTTCTTTGGCGTCTGCAACATTTGCATGAAAACTACGAGTTTTTTGACTCGTTACCAGAATTTTTCCTTCGGAATCACGACGGTTGCGTGATATCTCGTCTAACCTTTGTCGAAGTTCATCGGTTAATATCGGACAATTCATAAAGTCAAAATGAATCTCGGCTTTAGTGCTGGTCTTATTTACGTTTTGCCCGCCGGGACCAGAAGATCGAACTGCTTTTATTATAAGCCAATTAGAAGATATTAAGATCGCATTGCTGATAATTAAGTTGTTTTCTTCAGTCATAGTCAAGTCGTCGAACAAAAGATATATATAAATAATCTGCTATCTGAATTTTCATAAACTTATTGAAAAATACAAAAAAAAGCCGTAGATTTGCAATTCTATCTCGTTAAACAGAGGCAATAATCATGAATGCAATTCAATTAGTAGAACAAAAGTCAATTGAGAACTCGCTTGCTGTGCGTGCTTCTAAAGCTGAGAGCGGCAAATCTGTGATTCCAAGTTTTCGCCCAGGAGACACTGTAAATATAGCCGTCCGCGTAGTTGAGGGTGAAAAAGAGCGTGTGCAAAATTATCAAGGCGTGGTAATTGCGCGTCGTGGTGCTGGAATTAATGCTACATTTCGTGTCCGTAAAATTTCAAATGGCGTAGGAGTAGAGCGTATTTTTCCGCTTTATTCGCCTACAATTCAAAGTATTGAAGTTCTTCGCACCGGATCGGTGCGCCGGGCTAAATTATATTATCTTCGCGGCATGTCTGAAAGAAAAATTCGCGCCAAACTCAAATAAGATTCACGAGAATAAAATTAAAACGGCAATCGTAAAAAACGGCTGCCGTTTTTTTATTGGCATGGTTGATAGTTTTTGCATCTTTGCTATTTTCTTGCAAAACATACTATGTGCCAAGCACCAGCCGTAATATGTTCGTTGTCATTATATCCGTCATGTTGCGATAGAAGATGCAATTCACTGTTTGATAGAAATTGCTCCATTTCTCGTGTTGAAAAAAAACGATTGTGCTGTATCTCTTTAAGTCGAGCATAAGAACCGTCGTTCATTAATTCTATTATGTCGAAACAAATTTCGGCAGTTTGTTTTGAAAGATCGAGCGTAGTTTCTGAAACGCGCAAAATTTCTGCATTTTCAGTTTTCCAGCGTCGAATTCTTACAGGAGAGTATTCGCGGAGCATTGCAGCAGTATGCCAATACTCGAAGCAAAAAATGCCACGTGATTTCAAAAACTTATGCACATTTGCCAAAACAGAGGCAACGCCTTCATTAGTAAGTGTATAGCCGATTGAATCAAAAAGGCATACTGCCGCGTCGAATGTTTGTCCTGCTAACTCTGGTATTTGGTCGAGTTGACGCATATCCCCTTCAATAAAATTAACTTTCTGATTTTCAGATGCTTTTTGCTTCGCGCATCGTATCATATCGGCGGAATAGTCAATTGCTGTAACATTCCATCCCATCTCTGCGAACAAAACAGCATGTGATCCGGTTCCACAGGCAATTTCCAATAATTTTCTTCCGGGAACAGCATAATGCTTTAGCATTTTTACGACGAATTCTGTTTCCTTGCGATACGGCTTTTCAGCGTAGAATATATCGTATAATTCAGCGTGTCTGCCTATATAGCTGCTCATAAAGCGTTATCTTAATGAATATTATGTTTGAGTTTGCTTTTAAATATTTTGTGTACTTTATCTACTTTCGGGCGAATAACTAATGTGCAATAGGGCTGTTCTTGATTACCACTATAGTAGCCCTGATGATAATCTTCTGCTGGATAAAATATTGATTCGGGTACAATTTCCGTTACAATTGGATTGTTAAAAGCTTTTTCAGCATTGAGTTCGGATTTTACTTTTTCGGCTATAAGCTTTTGTTCTTCTGTGTGATAAAAAATTACAGAGCGATATTGCGTCCCTATATCATTTCCTTGACGATTCAGCGTTGTTGGATCGTGAGAAGTAAAGAAAATCTCGAGTAATTCTGCAAAACTGATTTTTGTTGAATCAAACACTATGCGGATAGATTCGGCATGACCTGTTTCTCCGCTGCATACTTCTTTATACGTTGGATGTATTGTTGTTCCGCCCGTATAGCCGTTAGTTACCGAAATCACTCCATCAATGTCTTGAAATACTGCTTCAACACACCAAAAGCATCCGGCCGCTAAAGTGGTAGTATCTATATTTTTCATTGTTCGCAAACTTTCAGATCTTTTTTGAGAAGTTATTTTATGAGCCCCCTCTTAAAAGGGGGTTTATTTTATTGAAGGAAGTTAAAATAAAGATAATAAAATTCTTTATTTTATTCAAAAGTCCATGCAAAACAACAATATGTGATCTATGATGATAATAATTGTCGGAGCTTTGATTGAAACCGGCATATTTCTGCCAGATATATGCGATAATAATCGCTTCTTATGCGATTTCTGACGTCCTTTGACATGGCTCTGCAACGTAGGTGGCTATGCGAACAATATTTATCCATAAACAACGACAGCGAGACCATAGACGCTGCTTCTGAATGCCGCGATATTTT